>NZ_JBHWBS010000127.1:0-19600 GCF_042735655.1 Streptomyces sp. NPDC059567
AACTTGTAACCCCCGGTGTGCTGCCGGTTCTCGCGGGGCTCGAAGCTCATCGCTCTCCCTGAACTGGGGCGTTGCGATGATCGCTAGAACCTAAGTGACTGCGGGGGCCCGAGCCCTCTGTCTGAGGTTGTGTCAGCCTGCCGGCGTCAGCCGGACGCGGCCGAGATCACAGGTCAGCCGTTCTTGGCACGCGACGCGGTGCGACCGCGCTGGTTCTGGTCCAGGACGACCTTGCGGATACGCACGGCCTCCGGGGTGACCTCGACGCACTCGTCGTCGCGGCAGAACTCCAGGGACTGCTCCAGGGAGAGCTTGCGCGGCGGGACGATCGCCTCGAAGGAGTCGGCGGAGGCGGAGCGCATGTTGGTGAGCTTCTTCTCCTTGGTGATGTTCACGTCCATGTCGTCGGAGCGCGAGTTCTCGCCGACGATCATGCCCTCGTACACCTCGGTGCCGGGGTCGGTGAACAGGACACCGCGCTCCTGGAGGTTGGTCATCGCGAAGGCGGTGACCGCACCGGCGCGGTCGGCGACCAGCGAACCGTTGTTACGGGTCGTCAGCGTGCCGAACCACGGCTCGTGGCCCTCGTGGATGGAGTGGGCGATGCCCGTACCCCGGGTGTTGGTCAGGAACTCCGTACGGAAGCCGATGAGGCCACGGGACGGAACGACGAACTCCATGCGGACCCAGCCGGAGCCGTGGTTCGACATGTTGTCCATGCGGCCCTTGCGGACACCCATGAGCTGCGTGACCGCGCCCATGTGCTCCTCGGGCACGTCGACCGTGAGGCGCTCGACGGGCTCGTGGATCTTGCCGTCGACCTCCTTGGTGACGACCTGCGGCTTGCCGATGGTCAGCTCGAAGCCCTCGCGGCGCATCTGCTCGACCAGGATGGCGAGCGCGAGCTCACCACGGCCCTGGACCTCCCAGGCGTCGGGACGCTCGGTGTCGAGGACGCGGAGCGAGACGTTACCGATCAGCTCGCGGTCCAGACGGTCCTTGACCTGGCGGGCGGTGACCTTGCGGTTCTTGACCGCGGACTTGGCCTCCGCGCCCTTGCCCGTGCCACCGCGGCCGACGAGCGGCGAGGTGTTCGTACCGATGGTCATGGAGATGGCCGGCTGGTCGACCGTGATCAGCGGCAGCGCGATCGGGTTCTCCGGGTCGGCCAGGGTCTCGCCGATCATGATGTCCGGGATACCGGCGACGGCGCAGATGTCACCGGGGCCGGCGACCTCGGCCGGCTTGCGGGTGAGCGCCTCGGTCATCATCAGCTCGGTGATGCGGACGTTGGAGATCGAACCGTCCCGCTTGATCCACGCGACCGTCTGGCCCTTGCGCAGCTCGCCCTGCTCGACACGGAGCAGCGCGATGCGGCCGAGGAAGTTGTCGGCGTCGAGGTTGGTGACGTGGGCCTGCAGCGGCGCGTCCTCGTCGTACGACGGGGCCGGCACGTGCTCCAGGATCGTGGAGAAGAACGGCTCCAGGTTCTCGCTGTCGGCGGGGACGGTGCCGTTCTCCGGCTTGGTCAGCGAGGCGATGCCGTCACGGCCGCAGGCGTAGACGATCGGGAACTCGATCTGGTCCTCGTCCGCGTCCAGGTCGAGGAACAGGTCGTAGGTCTCGTTGACGACCTCGTCGATCCGGGAGTCCGGACGGTCGGTCTTGTTGATGCAGAGGATGACGGGCATCCGGGCCTGGAGGGCCTTGCGGAGCACGAAGCGCGTCTGCGGCAGCGGACCCTCGGAAGCGTCGACGAGCAGGACGACCGCGTCGACCATCGACAGACCGCGCTCGACCTCGCCACCGAAGTCGGCGTGACCGGGAGTGTCGATGATGTTGATCGTGATCGGGGCCCCGCCGTCCTTGGGGTGATACTTCACCGCCGTGTTCTTGGCGAGGATCGTGATGCCCTTCTCACGCTCCAGGTCGTTCGAGTCCATCATGCGGTCGTCGAGCTGCTGGTGGGCGGCGAAGGCACCGGCCTGCTTGAGCATGGCGTCGACGATGGTCGTCTTGCCATGGTCGACGTGGGCGACGATGGCGACGTTACGGATGTCGTGGCGCGTAGGCATGGGTGCTTGCGCTTCTCTCGGATCGTGGGATGCGGCGTCAGTTCCTCTTACGCCCGCCGGGCGGACGCGCCACGGCTATGTCCTATGGTACGGGGCCGCCGCGCAAGGGGCTTCCCCGCCCGGATTCGAGAGGGTCTACTGGGAGGTTTGGGGGGCCTCGGTGGTGCGGTGCACTGGGGTGAGGGGGAGCACTGAGCGTGCGGAACCGGCCGGGTCAAGGGGCCGGACGTGATCCTGCCCGCCGGGGTCACCGGCGGGCAAGGAACTTGAGCTGCATCTGAGGTTGTGACCTGCACTTTCAGCTATTTCTTGGTATTGCGCTCCGCGCCGTTGGCCGATTCGGGCTTCTTGAACCCGATGTCCTGGTAGCGCGGGGCCGCGAAGCCCCAGGCGCCCGCGTTCACGATCTCGGGCTTGGCCGCCACGAGCTGGGGGCGCTGATAGAGGGGAATCGATCCGGCAGCGGCCCAGATCCGGGCGTCGGCCTGGCGGACCAGGTCACGGGCCTCCTCCTCGTCGAGCGTGGCCACCGCCTGGTCGAAGAGCTGGTCGATACGGTCCGTGCCGACCCGGGCGTAGTTCTGCTCGACCAGGAGCGAGCCGTCCGAGGCCGGCTCGGGCTTGGCGAAGATCGGCCGGGCGTCGGTCGCGGGGAAGGCGGTGGCGGGCCAGGAGTAGAGGGCCAGGTCGTAGTCGCCCGAGGCGATGTGGTCCTTGAAGAAGCTCTCGTCCGCGACCTTGGTGACCTCGGTGCCGATCCCGACCGCGTCGAGCATCTGCACGATCTTGTCGCCGACGGTCCGCAGCGACTCCGAGCCGGGCCCCGAGGGCAGGACGAACCGCAGGTTGAGCGCCTTGCCGTCCTTGCCCAGGCCGGTGCCCGCGGCGGCCGGCACGGCGGGGGCGGGGGCTGCGGTGCCGCGCGGGGCGTAGGCACCGGCGACACCGCTGTCGGGCTTGGCCGCGTTCCGGCCCTTGGCCTCGGTCGTGGTGCCGGCGTCGGTGCCGGTGTCGAGCAGGGCGGCCTGGCGGAGCAGCGCCGCGTTCTGCAGGGCGGCCCCGGGGGCCGGGGTGAGGACGTCGGTGCCGCTCTCGGGACCGGCGGCGCCGATCGCGGGCTCGGGCGCCTTGGCGCCGTCACGGGCGGCGGTGCCGCCCGGCTTGTCGTCGCCGACGACGTAGAGGCCGTCGTTGGAGGCGGCGTCGGCCTCGGGCTTCTTGGCCTTGTCGGCCTCGGGCTGCTTCTCGGCGGGGGCCTTCTCCGCGGGGGCCTTCTTCTCCGTCCCCTCTGTCCCCTGCTTCTCCGCCTTCTTCTCGGCGTTCTCCGCCTCGCTGCCGGCCTTCGTCCCGCCCGGCTTCTTGGCCGCGCCGCCGGGGACCCAGCCCGCGTCCGCGAGCAGCGCCCGGGCCTCCTTGGCGTCCTGGTCGCCGAGCGCGTCGCTGCTGTCCGCGTAGGCCGCCTGCCCGGCCAGGGCGAGGTGGCTGCCGGGCGGCGTGGCGGGCAGTCCCAGCGGCTTGAGTACGGCTTCGGCCAGTTCCTGGCGGTCGAGCGCGCGGGCCACGGCCCGGCGTACCCGCTCGTCGGCGAGCGGACCGGACTCGCCGTTCAGCGAGAGCTGTGTGTACGCGGGCTCCAGCGACTTGCGCACCACGAACGTGCCGAGCGCCCGCTGCTCGGTCGCGTACCGCTCGATGCTTTCCTGGTTCTTCTTGCGGGCGGCCTGCACCGCCTCCGCCTTCTCCTCGTCGGAGCCGTTGGCCAGTGCCCAGGACTTCAGGGCCGCCGAGGGGGTGACCGCGGCGCCGGGGCCGTGCGCGAGGGCCTGTCCGCCGTTCCGGCCGGCCTGGGCGTCCTTCACCGCGAGGGCGATGCGGTCCGCCGCGGACCGGTCGATCTCGGCCAGATCGAGCTTGCCGGCGGCCAGTGCGGTGACGCGGTCGGCGCGCGGTACGGCCTTCAGGACGATCTGGTCGAGCTTGGCGGACTGGCCCCACCAGCGGGGGTTCCGGTCGAGGGTGACGGTACTCGCCTTGCGGTCGGCCGCCTTGAGCCGGAACGGGCCCGCGGTCGCCTTCAGAGTGGTGCGCGCGCCGTCGTTGAAGGCGGCCGGCGACCCCATCACCTCCTTCGGGTAGAGGGGGGTGAAGAGGGACTGCCAGTCGGCGTACGGCTTGCCGAAGGTGACGCGTACCTCCAGGTCGTTCTTGCCGCGCTCGATCTTCTCGATCCGCTCGTAGCCCGAGTTCCGTGCGGTCCAGTACGCGGTGTCCCGGCCGTTCAGGGCCCGCCACTGCGCGACGAAGTCGGGGGCGCCGATCTCGCGGCCGTCGCTCCACACCGCCTGCTGGTTGAGCTTGTAGAGGACGACCTGCTTCGGCTCCGTCTCGACGACCTGCGCGGACTCCAGGTAGTCCGGGTTGCGCTGCGGCCGGCCGCGTGCGTCGAGGGTGTAGAGGGCGGGGAGCACGGCCCCGGCGATGCGCGAGGTGGAGCCGTCGGCGTCCGCCTGGAAGGCGTTGAGGGTGGTGGGCATCGCGTCCACGGCCCAGTTCAGGGTGCCGCCGTCGGTCACCCGGTCGCGCGCGGCGGGTGCGTGGTCCGGGGCGGGGGCCTTGGCCTCGTCGGCTTCGTCGGCCGAGCTGCATCCGGCCAGGACCGAGATCGCGAGCACCGCGCTGGTGAGGGTGGCGACGGAGCGGAGCGTGCGGGAGCGGGGGCTCCTGGAGCATGTCCTCCCGCGAGGGGCGCCGACCTGGGACATGACTTGTACCCCTTCGTCCAGTTTCATGCCATTTGGAGATGATCACACCTATTGCTCATACACTGAAAAGGAAGGAGCGGATCCGGCCACGACGACACGGCGGCGCGGTCGACAAACCCCACCCGTGCGGCCCAACCGCCGGGCGGCGCGGATCTCCGGACGAGTGGAATCCCGTACACATGGCTTCACAAGCGGGGTGTGACGCGCGACACTCTCAGGCGCGTGTTCGCCACCCGCAATCGCGGAAGTGAGGGCAATCCATGTCCCTTCAGGACGAATTGGCGGCCGTCAAGGGCCGCCTCGATGACCTGGTTCGCACGGTCGAACAGCTGGAACGCCGCATCGCGGCGGAGCGGGGCGTCCCCTCGCCGCCGACGCCCGGTCGGCCGCAGGACATCGTGACGATCCCCGACACCCCGTACGACAGCGGGCTGTGGACGGATTCGGACGACGAGGGACTGGGAGCACGCGACCGGCACGCGCCCTAGGAGACCTCGTTGGCCACAGGAACCGAACCCTCCACCGGAGGGGGAGTGCCCGCCACCGGCGTGCACTCCCCCTCCCGTGCGGCGATCGCCCCCCGCCACCTACGCACCGACCGCTGGTGGCTGGCGCCCGCCGCCACCGCGGCCGGACTGCTCGCCTTCATCGCGTACTCCACCTGGCGAGCCTTCGCCAACAGCGACTACTACGCCGCGCCCTACGTCTCGCCGTTCTACTCGCCCTGCCTGGCGGAGAACTGCGTCCCGATGAAGGGCGGGCCCAACTGGGAGATCTTCGGCAGCTGGTGGGGCCTCTCCCCCGCCCTGCTGATCCTGGTCTTCCCGCTCGGCTTCCGGCTGACCTGCTACTACTACCGCAAGGCGTACTACCGGGGCTTCTGGGCCTCTCCGCCGGCCTGCGCGGTCGCCGAGCCGCACACGACGTACACCGGCGAGACCCGCTTCCCGCTGATCCTGCAGAACCTCCACCGGTACTTCTTCTACACCGCGCTCCCGGTCGCCGCGATCCTCACCTACGACACCGTGCTGACCTTCCGGGACGCCTCGTACGAGTGGGGCCACGCGGGCCTGGGGACCGTGATCTTCCTGATCAACATCGTGCTGATCTGGGCGTACACCCTGTCCTGCCACTCCTGCCGGCACATCGTCGGCGGGCGGCTGCGGCACTTCTCACGCCATCCGGTGCGCTACCGCCTGTGGAGCTGGGTCGGGAAGCTGAACACCCGCCACATGGTGCTCGCCTGGGCTTCGTTGATCTCCGTCGCGCTCTGCGATCTGTACGTGTACCTGCTCGCCACCGGAACCTTCGACGACCCGAGGATCTTCTGACATGGCTCAAGTCGAACGGCAGCAGTGGGACGTGGTCGTCGTCGGCGCGGGCGGTGCCGGGCTGCGCGCCGCGATCGAGGCGCGCGAGCGGGGCGCCCGTACGGCCGTGATCTGCAAGTCGCTCTTCGGCAAGGCGCACACGGTGATGGCCGAGGGCGGCATCGCCGCCTCCATGGCCAACGTCAACGCCCACGACAACTGGCAGGTCCACTTCCGCGACACCATGCGCGGCGGGAAGTTCCTCAACCAGTGGCGGATGGCGGAGCTGCATGCACGCGAGGCCCCTGACCGGGTGTGGGAGCTGGAGGCCTGGGGCGCCCTCTTCGACCGTACGCCGGACGGCCGGATCTCCCAGCGCAACTTCGGCGGACACGAGTACCCACGGCTCGCCCATGTCGGCGACCGGACGGGTCTGGAGCTGATCCGCACGCTGCAGCAGAAGACGGTCGCCCTCCAGCAGGAGGACTTCCGGGAGAGCGGCTCGTACGAGTCACGGCTGAAGGTCTTCCAGGAGTGCACGGTCACCCGGATCCTGAAGGACGAGGACGGGCAGGTGAGCGGTGTCTTCTGCTACGAGCGGGAGACCGGGCGCTTCTTCGTCATGGAGGCGCCGTCCGTCGTCCTGGCGACCGGCGGGATCGGCAAGTCCTTCAAGGTGACCTCGAACTCGTGGGAGTACACCGGCGACGGCCACGCCCTCGCGCTGCTCGCGGGAGCGCCGCTGGTGAACATGGAGTTCGTGCAGTTCCACCCGACCGGGATGGTCTGGCCGCCGTCGGTGAAGGGGATCCTCGTCACCGAGTCGGTGCGCGGGGACGGCGGTGTGCTGCGCAACTCCGAGGGCAAGCGGTTCATGTTCGACTACGTCCCCGACGTCTTCAAGGAGAAGTACGCGCAGACGGAGGACGAGGGGGACCGCTGGTACGAGGACCCGGACAACAACCGGCGCCCGCCCGAACTGCTGCCGCGCGACGAGGTGGCGCGGGCCATCAACGCCGAGGTGAAGGCGGGGCGCGGCTCGCCGCACGGCGGGGTGTTCCTGGACGTGTCGACGCGGATGCCTGCGGAGGTGATCAAGCGGCGGCTGCCGTCGATGTACCACCAGTTCAAGGAGCTGGCGGACGTGGACATCACGGCGGAGGCGATGGAGGTCGGGCCGACCTGTCACTACGTGATGGGCGGCATCGCGGTCGACTCGGACACCGCGGCGACGGTGGGGGTTCCGGGACTCTTCGCGGCCGGTGAGGTCGCGGGCGGGATGCACGGCTCCAACCGGCTGGGCGGGAACTCGCTCTCCGACCTGCTGGTCTTCGGGCGGCGGGCGGGGTGGCATGCGGCGGAGTACGCGGCCGACGCCTCGCGCGGAGTCGTCTCCGAGGCGGGGGTCGAGGCCGCGGCCGCCGAGGCGCTGGCGCCGTTCGGCGCGGCGGAGGAGCCTTCCGCCGAGAATCCGTACACCCTCCACCAGGAGCTCCAGCAGACGATGAACGACCTCGTCGGCATCATCCGGCGGGAAGGGGAGATGGCCGAGGCCCTGGAACGCATCGCCGAGCTGCGGGTCCGCGCGCGGCGGGCCGGGGTCGAGGGACACCGGCAGTTCAACCCCGGCTGGCACCTCGCGCTCGACCTTCGGAACATGCTGCTGGTGAGCGAGTGCGTGGCACGGGCGGCGCTGGAGCGGACCGAGAGCCGGGGCGGGCACACACGGGAGGACTATCCGTCGATGGAGCGGACGTGGCGCCCGGTGAATCTGCTGTGCCACCCGGCGCCGGACGGCGGGATCGGGCTCGAGCGGACGCGCACCGAGGCGATCCGTGCGGACCTGCTCGCGCTGTTCGAGAAGGAGGAGCTGGTCAAGTACCTCGCCGAGGAGGAGCTGTACGAGTGAGTACCTATGACGCGCACTTCAGGGTGTGGCGGGGCGACACCGACGGCGGAGACCTCACGGACTTCACGGTCGAGGTGAACGATGGCGAGGTGGTCCTCGACATCATCCACCGGTTGCAGGCCACCCAGGCTCCGGATCTCGCCGTGCGCTGGAACTGCAAGGCGGGCAAGTGCGGTTCGTGCTCGGCCGAGGTCAACGGCCGGCCGCGCCTGATGTGCATGACCCGGATGTCGACCTTCGACCGCGCGGAGACCCTCACGATCACCCCGCTGCGGGCCTTTCCGGTCGTACGGGACCTGGTGACGGACGTGTCCTTCAACTACGCGAAGGCGCGGGAGGTCCCGGCTTTCGTACCGCCGGAGGGGCTCGCCCCGGGCGAGTACCGGATGCGGCAGATGGATGTGGAGCGGTCGCAGGAGTTCCGCAAGTGCATCGAGTGCTTCCTGTGCCAGGACACCTGTCATGTGGTGCGGGACCACGAGGAGAACAAGACGGCGTTCGCCGGCCCGCGCTTCCTGATGCGGGTGGCCGAGCTGGACATGCACCCGCTGGACGCCGCCGAGGAGACGGGTCTGGACCGCAAGCGGACCGCCCAGGAGGATCACGGGCTCGGGTACTGCAACATCACCAAGTGCTGCACGGAGGTGTGCCCGGAGGGCATCAAGATCACCGACAACGCGCTGATCCCGCTGAAGGAGCGGGCCGTGGACCGCAAGTACGACCCGCTGGTGTGGCTGGGCAACAAGATCCGTCGGCGGGAGGCGTAGGCGTTCCGCCTCGGGACGGGGTCCCGGGCGGCGGGTGTCGCCGTGGGTCAGTGCCAGCCCTCGCGGTAGGCGGTCCAGTCCTCCTCCTTCGCGGCGAAGTCGACGTAGAGCGCGACGCCGAACCGTTCGCGGTCGTGGTCCGTGCGCCCCAGGCCCAGCCGGGTGCCGCGGATCGCGGCCGCGACGGTCTCCGCCGAGTCGTGGTGGCCGAGGTCGTCCTCGTGGAAGAACGGCAGCCCGATGAGCAGGTCGGTGTCCTCGGGCGTGACCTCCAGGGCGAGGCTGGTCTGCTGGGCGACGTACCCGCCGTACAGGCTCTCCAACGGCATCCAGGTGTCGTACGACATGACGGCGATCTGGTCGACCCGGCGGGCGACCTGTCCGAAGAACTCCTGCGACCACCACTTCTCGCTGCCGCTGACGGCGCCGTTCACCGAGTGCAGGGCGGGCAGCGGGTCGATCTGGTGGGCGGCGACGGAGAGCGGGACCTTGCGGGACCTGGTCAGCTCGCCCAGGTCGTCGAGGAGCGACAGGTAGTTCGCGTCGTCCGAGAGCAGCGGCTCCAGGTCGAAGTGGACCCCGTCGAAGCCTGCGTCCAGGATCTGCCGGGCCGAACCCACCACGGCCGCGCGCGAGGCCGCGTCCTCCAGGCGCAGCCCTTCGGGGCCCTCGGTGGCCAGGATGTCGCCCAGCCAGGCATGCACCCGTATGCCGGGCATCGTGCGGTGGACGCTCTCGATCAGCCAGGCCGCGCGCGGGTACCGGGCCGCGGGGAGCGTGCCGTCGTGCTCCAGCGGGCCGGCGTGGACGTACAGGTCGCGTATCCCCGTGCCCTTGACGCGGGCGGCGAATTCCGCGAGGTCGGCGTCCTTCTTGCGTCCGTCCACCCAGGCGTGGCCCAGCCAGATGGCGTCCTTGCCGCGGGACTGCGTCCCTTCACGGAGGTCGCCCGCGTAATTGATCCGCAGGGCGACCGCGCTGCCGGCGAGCGGCAGGACCAGGAGCAGGGCGAAGCCGAGGACGACCCAGCGCCCCCGCCGCCACCAGCCGCGTACGCGTCCGTTCACCTGTGCCCCCAAGATCGTCGACTGTGTGCTCGCCACCCTAGAGGCGGCTACCGACAGTGACGCTCAGGGCCGAGAAACGGTTTCCGCCCGGTCGCGGGTGAATAGATCGGGACATAGCCTCCCCATGTGACGCGAATAGCCACCCGAATCCTCCTCGCGGTGCTGGTGGCGGCGTGGTGGCTGATCGTGCCCGCCGTGCACGGCGCCCGCGCCGACGACCCGGTCGTGCTGTCCCGCGAGGGGCAGATCACGGACACGGTAGGGGCGCTGGGCGACCGCCGCAGCGCGGTCGCCCAGGCGCTCGACCAGCTCTACGACGACCGGCGGATACAGCTCTTCGTCGTCTACGTACGGGACTTCTCCGGGCGTTCGGGCCAGAGCTGGGCCGACGCGACCGCCGACCGCAACGGCCTCGGCGTCAACGACCTGCTGCTGGCGGTGGCCACGCACGACCGGCAGTACGGCTACTCGGCCGACCCCGCGTCCCGCTTCACCCAGGCACAGCTCGACGACGTGGCACAGACCGCGATCGAGCCCGCGCTGCGGCAGAACGACTGGGCCGGGGCCGCGATCGGCGCGGCGAACGGCTACGGCGCCGTACTCGCGGGACAGCCCGTGCCCGCGCCCACCATCACCCCCGGTGACCCCGATCCCGGCGGCGGCGCGGACGAGGGCACTTCGGGGACGGACCTGGTTCTGCCGATCGTCCTCGTCGGCGGGGCGGGCGCCGTCGCGGCGTACGCCTGGACCAAGCGCCGCCGGCGGACCGGGGCGGGGAGCGGCGCACCGCCGCAGACCGGGCAGGGCTGGGGCACCCCGAAGGAACCCGCGCAGGTGCCGCTGGAGGAACTGGACGGACAGGCCCGGCAGACGCTGGTCGCCACCGACGACGCCGTCCGCACAAGCCAGGAGGAACTCGGCTTCGCGAGCGCCCAGTTCGGCGACGAGGCGGTGCGGCAGTTCACCGAGGCCGTGGCGTTCGCGAAGGAGGAGCTGACGGCCGCGTTCCGGCTGCGGCAGAAGCTCGACGACGCCTTCCCGGAGGACGACGCGACCCGGCGTTCGATGCTCGACGAGATCATCAGACGCTGCGGCGAGGCCGACACCCGCCTCGACGCGGAGGCCGCGGACTTCGACCGGCTGCGGGCCCTGGGGCGCAACGCCCCCGAGGCGCTGGCCACCGTGGAGGAGGCCTTCCGCGAGCAGACCGGGCGGGTGGGCACGACGGAGGCGACGCTGACCGCGATGCGGGAGCGGTACGCCGCTTCGGCGGCATCGCCCGTCGCGAGCGCCGTCGAGCAGGCCAAGGACCGGCTGGTGTTCGCGACGACCAACCTGGACCGGGCCCGACAGGAGATCGACGCGGGCGACAACGGCGCCGCGGCGGTGCGCATCCGGGCCGCCGAGGGAGCCGTCGACCAGGCGGCGCGGCTCAGCGAGGCCGTGGACCGGCGGGCCCAGGAACTCGCGGAGGCCGTGGGCAAGCTGCCGAACGCGATGGCCGAGACCGAGGCGGATCTCGCCGACGCCCGCGGCCTGCTCCAGGGCACGACCGAGGGGGTCTCGACCGCCGATCTCCAGGGCCGTATCGCCCGTGCGGAGTCCGTCGTCGCCGATGTGCGGCGGGTGGTGGAGGCGGGCCGCTACGACCCGCTCGACGCGCTGCGCCGCGTCGAGGAGGCCGACGCGGTCCTCGACGAGGCCCTGGAGGGCGCACGGGAGCGCGAGTCGGGCACGCGGCGCGCCCGCGCGCTGCTCGATCAGGCGATGCTGACCGCCCGTTCCGCGATCGGGGCGGCGGCCGACTACGTCACGACGCATCGCGGGGCGGTCGGCAGCGAGGCCCGTACGCGACTGGCCGAGGCCCAGCGGCGGCTGGAGAAGGCCAAGGAGCTCGAAGCCGCCGACGACCCACAGGCCGCGCTCGCCGAGGCCCAGCAGGCGGACGGGCTGGCCCGCCGGGCGCAGGACCTCGCCGAGCAGGACGTCCGTACCTATGGGAACCCGAACGGCCTGGGCGGTGTAACAGGGGTGGGAGGTGGCGGCGGCGGGCTCGGTGGTGCGGTGCTCGGCGGCATCATCCTCGGCGGATTGTTCGGCGGAGGTTCCGGCAGAGGCGGAGGGGGATTCGGTGGTGGCGGTTTCGGGGGCGGAGGTTTCGGCGGCGGGCCCGGCAGCTTCGGCGGTGGGGGCACACGCGGCCGGCTGGGCGGCGGCGGCCGTTTCTGACCATGTCACGCTCATCGCGTTCAAGGAGATCAAGCATGTCGAAGCAGACGATCCTCGGCCGTGTCGCCCAGTTGGCGAAGGCCAACATCAACGCCCTTCTGGACCAGGCCGAGGACCCGCAGAAGATGCTGGACCAGCTGATCCGCGACTACACGAGCAACATCGCGGAGGCGGAGGAGGCGGTGGCGGCGACGATCGGGAATCTGCGGTTGATGGAGCAGGACCACCAGGAGGACGTCGGCGCGGCGAAGGAGTGGGGCGAGAAGGCCCTGGCCGCGAGCAGGAAGGGGGACGAGCTGCGGGCCGGCGGACAGACGGCGGAGGCGGACAGGTTCGACAATCTGGCGAAGGTCGCGCTGGGGCGCCAGCTCCAGTCGGAGAAGGAGGCGAGGACGGCCGAGCCGACGATCGCCTCGCAGACCGAGGTGGTGGACAAGCTCAAGTCCGGCCTGGACCAGATGAAGACCAAGCTGAACGAACTCCGGGCGAAGCGGGACGAGCTGGTGGCGCGGGCCAAGTCCGCGCAGGCGCAGAACCGGATGATGGACGCGGTGAAGAGCATCGACGTGATGGACCCGACGAGCGAGCTGAGCCGGTTCGAGGACAAGGTCCGTCGCGAGGAGGCCAAGGCGATGGGCAAGCAGGAGCTGGCCGCCTCCTCGCTGGACGCCCAGTTCGAGCAGTTGGACACCCTCGGCGACAGCGCGGAGATCGAGGCCCGGCTGGCCGCCCTCAAGGGGTGACGCCCGCCCTGCGGGCCCGGTGCGGGGTGGTGCTCGGTCGGGCCCGCGGGGTGGTGCGGCGCTGGTCAGAACATGCTCAGCAGCTGCTCCACGGTCGGCTCCGCGGCGTCGCCGCCGTCCGGCAGGGGCAGTTCGAACCAGACCGTCTTGCCGCGTGGCGTGCGGCGCGAGCCCCAGGCCGCACTGAGGAGTCCGACCAGCTGCAGTCCGCGCCCGCCCTCGTCGGTGTCCCTGGCCCGGCGGCGCCTCGGCTGGACCAGGCCGGCGTCCCAGACCTCGCAGACCAGGGTGCGGTCGCGCAGCAGCCGCAGCCGGATCTCGCCCTCGCCGTAGCGCAGGGCGTTGGTGACCAGCTCGCTGACGAGCAGTTCGACGGTGTCCACCAGCGGTTCGAGGTCCCACGCGGTGAGCTGCGCCCGGGCCAGCTCGCGGGCCCGGCCGACCGAGCGGGGTTCCCTGGGCAGTCGCCAGTCCCCCACCGCGTCGCACGGCAGTCCCTGGATACGTGCCATGAGGAGGGCGATGTCGTCCTCGCCGTGCCCGGTGTCGAGGGTGGTCAGGACCCGGTCGCAGACGTCCTCGAGGGGGCGCGCCGCGTCGGTGAGCGCGTTGCGGAAGGCGCTCAGGCCCTCGTCGAGGGGATGGTCGCGGGACTCGACGAGTCCGTCGGTGTAGAGGGCGAGCAGCGACCCCTCGGGCAGTTCGACCTCCACCTCCTCGAAGGGTTCGCCGCCGACGCCGAGCGGCATCCCCGGGGGCACGTCGAGCAGCATGGCCTTCTCGCCGGGTTCGACGAGGACCGGCGGCAGATGGCCGGCGTTGGCGAAGGTGCAGCGGCGGGTGACCGGGTCGTAGACGGCGTAGACGCAGGTGGCGAGGTAGACCTCGGAGAGTTCGGGTCCGCGGGCCTTGTGGGCGCGGGCGCTCTGCTGGGCTCCGGCGGGGGCGCCCAGGCCGCGGGCGATCTCGTCGAGATGGGAGAGCACCTCGGCGGGTTCGAGGTCGAGCTGGGCCAGGGTGCGGACGGCGGTGCGCAGTTCGCCCATGGCGACGGCGGCGCGCAGGCCGCGGCCCATGACGTCGCCGATGACCAGTGCGGTGCGGTGGCCGGGGAGTTCGATCACGTCGAACCAGTCGCCACCGACCTCGGTGGCCGTGGTGCCCGGGAGGTAGCGGCAGGCGATGTCCAGGCCGGCGGCCTCGGGGTCGCCGGGCGGGAGGAGGCTGCGCTGGAGGATCAGGGCACGCTCGTGCTCGCGGCGGTAGAGGCGGGCGTTGTCGATGCAGACCGCGGCGCGGGCGGCCAGCTCGACGGCGAGGGCCCGGTCCCTTTCGCCGAAGGGCTCGCTGCCCTTGGCGCGGGAGAACTGCACGAGGCCCACGACGGTGTCATGGGCGACCATCGGGACCACGAGGGTGGAGTGGACCAGGCTGCCGTCGCCCCCCGGCACCGTTCTCACCCGTCCGGTGCGCAGCGCTCCGGCGCAGGGCGAGTTGAAGGGGTAGCGGTGGACGGAGCCGACCTCGACGGGGCCCGTGCCGCAACAGGTCTGGTCCGGCCCCGAACCCGCGGTCGCCTCGGGGGTTCTGAGCGGGGTGTCGGCGACGGCGCTGGCGAAGGCGACGCGGCGCAGTTCGGCGCTGCCCGCCCCGTAGCCCACGTCGTGGGAGCTGCCCCATCGCCCGGGCGGGGCCTCGTCTCCGGTCAGCAGCCCCTGGTAGAGATCGACGGAGGCGAGGTCGCAGAAGCCGGGGACGGCGACGTCCAGGAGTTCGCGGGCGGTGGCCTCCAGGTCGAGGGAGTTGCCGATCCGGGCGCCGGCCTCGTTGAGGAGGGCGAGGTTGCGGCGGGCGCTCGCCGCGTCGCGGGCGGCGTTGTGGCGGCGGGTCACGTCGATGCCGAGGCCCGCGACGCCGACGGGCCGTCCGGAGCCGCCGTGCACGCGGTAGAGGTTGATCGACCAGTGGCGCCGGTCGGTGGAGCCCGGGGGCGCTCCGACGATCTGAAGCTCGGTGACGGCCTCGCCGGTCTCCAGGACCCGCTGGAGCGCGGCGGTCATCCGCTCGGCCTCGGGGCGCGAGAGGTAGTCGTGGACGGTACGGCCCCGGTGGTCGTCGGCGGAGCCGCCGAAGACGGCCGCGAAGCGCTGGTTGGCCCGCTTCACGGTGAGATCGGTACCGAAGAGAAGAAAGCCGAAGGGCGATTGGCCGAAAATGGCCTGCGAAGCAGCGAGGTCGGTCTCGATGTGCCGCAGGGCCCGCACGTCGACGACGATGCACAGCGCGGCCCGCTCACCGGACGGCGTCTGGCTCGGCATGACGTACATCTCGGCGATTCCGTCACGGCGGGTCTGCCCCGGTACGCGGAAGGGGACGAGGCCCGTCCACTCCTTGCCGTCGAGGATCTCCGCGACCCGGCGCCTGCCACGCTCCCGCAGGTCGGGCGGCATGAACGCCTCGACGGGGTCCCTGCCCATCGCCTCTTCGGCGGGCACGCCGAAGAGCTCGACGGCCCGGCGGCTCCACTGGTCGACGAGCCCGTCGGGCCCTATCGAGAAGGAGGCGACCCGGATGTAGTCATAGATCGAGCCGGGCGGGCTGCTCTGCCACATGACGCCGCTCGCCGTCTCAGGTATCTCGCTCACGCGACCGTCCCCTCCAGCTCACCGCACCGGACCGGCCATGCCCGCAGTATTCAGCACTACGGCCCCCGACGGCACGACGTTCACGATCACAGGGTGGTCTCGTTCATTTCCGGCCGAGCCCTGGTGATCGTTGTCCCTCCCCGTCTTCTAACCCGGCAGGGCCAGCTCGAACCACACTGTCTTGCCCGTCCTGCCCTTGCGGGTGCCCCAGCGCCGAGCAGAACAGGCCACGAGCTGCAGCCCGCGACCGCCCTCGTCATCGGGGCCGGCGGGGCGTTCGGTGGGTACGTCCGGAAGGGGATCGGAGACTTCCACGAGAAGGGCGGGGTGGTGAGCGGCGTCGCCGCCGTCCGGCTGGACGTGCACGAGACGGACACCGATGGGGCCGGAGGCGTAACGCAAGGAATTGGTCACCAGCTCGCTCACCAGCAGGACGGTGACGTCACCCACCGCGGGGTCGATCTTCCAGGCCCGGAGCGTGTCGCGCACGGCGTGGCGCGCGGTGCGCACCGCATTGGCCTCCGCCGGGAAGTACCACTCGGCGCAGTCGCCTTCGGTGTCGATCACGCCCGATCACTTCCCCAGCCCATCACCAGAAGGAAGGCCCTCGTCCTCTTTCGGGGGGTTAATCAGCACATACCCGATATTCAGGGCGAGATATCGCAGGGATTGAACCAGCGGGCGCATGGTGGCACGAACGGCGTAGAGCCTCAGCCGTGCACTCCGCCCGCCGGGGCGGCCGGCAGTCGCAGCCCGGCCTCGGCGACGGCGGGTCGGTCCTGGTCGAGCCAGTCGACGGAGTCCAGCTCGTGGCGGGCCAGCCAGCGCAGTTCGTCGTGGTCCTCCAGCGGGCGCGGTTCGCCGGAGAGCAGCCGGGCGGTCCACACCTGAAGGACATAACCGGGCTTCAGCGGCCACTCGCCGGGGATGCGCTCCCCGGGCTCGGTCTCGACGCCGAGTTCCTCGCGCAATTCGCGGACCAGGGCTTCCTCGGCACTCTCCCCCGGCTCCAGCTTGCCGCCGGGAAGTTCCCAACGGCCCGCGAGCTCGGCGGGGGCGCTGCGGCGCGCGGCCAGCAGACGCCCCCGGTCGTACACGGCTCCGGCGACCACGACCACGTGGTCGGCCACGTGGTCGGCACGGCGATCTGTCATGGTCCGGAGCGTATCCCGCGTGGGGGTACCCCCAGGCCGAAGGCTCTGGGGGAGGTCAGACCGCGGGCTGGCCGATGCGCTCGACCCAGTAGAGCTGCTTGTGTCCACGGTCGTCGAGGCTGTCGGCGACCTTCTGGGCTTCGTCCTGCGTTGCGTATCGCCCGACGCGATAGCGGTTCCCGTTGTCGTCCTGCCGTATGACCAGCCAGACCAGGACAGGGCCACTGTCCGTCATCGGGCTTCTCCCTCCGCCGGTCCGGTCGTCTCTAAGGATCTCCCTGAAATGGCAATCCGCATATGCCCGACCTTACGCCTGACCCTTACACAGCGGATACGGGTTTTCACAAAGAGGTACGGATCCGGCCGGGAATTGACGAAGGGAGGCCGAAGATCAGGCCCCGGAGGCGGCCTCGGGGACCGCCGGCGCGGGCATCAGGACGGGCCCGGCCGCCGCGGGGTCCTCGCGGCAGACGTCGCCGCACTCGGCATCCAGGGAACAGCGCGGTGAAGTTCGGACGGGCCGGGTAGTAGCGGCCCTTGGTCGCCCGGGTCAGCGCACCGGCAGGTGATAGGCGATTCGAAAGCGGTCGGCCGGGACGACGACGTCGGCCGTCTCCACCGCCAGCCCCGAGGCGTAGTAGGTCCGCTCGACCACCATCACCACATGGCCCGGCACACCGCCCAGCGCCAGCAGCTCCTCCGCGAGGCCAGGGCGCGCGCCGACCTCCTCCACCACGTTGTCGACGACCACGTCGATCGCCGCCATCCGCTCGACGACCCCGCACCCGCCCAGCGGTCCCTCCTCGGGGAGCATCACGGGCGTCCGGCCGGTGACCGAGAGCGGCTCCCAGGAGGTGGAGAGCATCATCGGCTCACCCCCGTCCCGGTATACGTACCGCGTGCGCATCACGCGCTCCCCCGGCTCGATGCCGAGCCGCGCGGCCACGACGGCGCTCGTCTGCTCCTGCTCACTGCTGGATTCCCAGGTACCCCGCGCACCGTCGGCCGCCTGCTCCTGCCGGAAGGGGTTGGCGCCGGACGGCGGCCGGTACCCGGAGCGGGCGATCCGGCGCGGCACCGGCCGCTCCCGTACGTACGTCCCCGAGCCCGAGCGGCCCTCGACCAGCCCCTCGGCCATGAGCACCTTGCGGGCTTCGAGCGCCACGGTGTCCGAGACCCCGTACTCCTCGCGGATGCGCGCCTGCGAGGGGAGTCGGGTGTGCGGCGGCAGTGAGCCGTTTGCGATCTTCTCCCGGAGATCGCTCGCCACACGCAGATAGGCGGGCTGCTCACCGAACGTCACTGGACACTCCCCTCAGGTTGACGGACAGCTACAGAGTGACAACCCTCGGTGTCCAGCCGCAACCATGGGCCAAAGTTTCACCCGAAGTGATGACTTGCCTTTACGCCTGCGCTTACCGCAGGTATAGCAGCCGATCTCCGCCGAAGCCTTGACCTCAATGGTCCAGACCAATACTTTCCTGTGAGCACAGCTCCCTTCCGGCACACGCACAGGAAACGAGCCTCATGCGTCGTAGAACCCTTTCCCGGCTGACGATCGCCGCCCTCTCCCTCGGACTCGTGGCCGGTCTCGCACCCGCCGCGGGCGCCGACTCCGCCTCACACGGCGACAGCCGCCCTTCCTACAAGCGCGTCGGCTACTTCACCCAATGGGGCGTCTACGGACGGAACTTCCAGGTCAAGGACCTGGAGACCAGCGGCACGGCAGCCAAGCTCAGTCACATCAACTACGCCTTCGGAAACGTGAGTTCCGAAGGCAAGTGCTTCACCGGCAACATCCCCGGCGAGGCCGACGCCTGGGCCGACTACGTCCGCCCGCTCGACGCGGCGGGCTCGGTGGACGGCGTCGCCGACACAGCCGACCAGCCGCTCGCCGGCAACTTCAACCAGCTGCGCGAGCTCAAGGCCAAGCACCCCGGCCTCAAGGTCATGATCTCGCTGGGCGGTTGGAGCTGGTCCACCCACTTCTCCGACGCGGCCCGCACCCCCGCCTCGCGCAAGGCGTTCGTCTCCTCCTGCATCGATCTCTACATCAAGGGCAATCTGCCGACCGACGGCGCCCGCGGCGGCGCGGGAGCCGCCGCGGGTCTCTTCGACGGCATCGACCTCGACTGGGAGTGGCCGGGCTCGGCGGGCGACGTCGACACCGTCTTCCGCCCGGAGGACAAGCAGAACTTCACCGCGCTCGTACGGGAGTTCCGCAGCCAGCTCGACGCGTACGCGAAGGCCCAGAAGGGCCACGGCAAGCGCAAGCACTACGAGCTGACCGCGTTCGTCCCCACCGCACCCGCCAAGATCGACGCGGGGTTCGAGGTCCGCAAGATCATGCGCGATCTGGACTTCGTCAACCTCCAGGGCTACGACTTCCACGGCTCCTGGGAGACCACCACCGCGCAGCAGTCCGCGCTCTTCGCGAAGAACGACTTCAGCGTCGACCAGACCGTGAACGACTGGCTGCGCCGCGGCGCGCCCGCCCGCAAGCTCGTGGTGGGGATGCCGTTCTACGGCCAGGGCTGGACGGGCGTCACGGGCGGCGGCAACGGGCTCGGCCACCCGGCGACCGGCCCCGCACCGGCCACCTGGGCGAACGGCTACGAGGACTACAAGGCGCTCAGGAAGCTCGCGGACTCGGGCTCGTACACCGTCCACCGCGACCGGAGGAACGGCCACGCCTGGCTGTTCGACGGGACGACCCTGTGGACGTACGACGACCCGCAGGTGCTGCGGACCAAGTCCGCGTACGTACGGGCCAAGGGGCTCGGCGGCGCGATGTTCTGGTCGCTGGACGGGGACACCCCCGACGGCGAGCTGATCACGGCGGTCGACGGGGTTCTCGGCCGCCGGTAGGCCGCCGGCTCCCGCACGCCGCCCCGGCACGTACGTCGGCGGGGCCGGCCCTCCTCGGGGAGGTCCGGCCC
>NZ_JBHWBS010000128.1:0-19295 GCF_042735655.1 Streptomyces sp. NPDC059567
GCCACCCCCTGACAGGGTGGCCGCCCTTTCGTTCGCCTAGAGGCCCGCGTGGGCGCCTTTGGCGGTGTGCCTACAGGCTTACTTGCCCTTGGCGGCTTCCTTGAGCTTGGAGCCCGCGGAGACCTTCACGCTGTAGCCGGCCGGGATGTTGATCGGGTCGCCGGTCTGCGGGTTACGAGCGGTGCGAGCGGCACGGTGGGTGCGCTCGAAGGTCAGGAAGCCGGGGATGGTGACCTTCTCGTCGCCCTTGGCGACGACCTCGCCGACGGTCTCGGCGAGAGCGGCCAGCACGGCGTCGGCGTCCTTGCGGGTCACCTCGGCGCGGTCGGCCAGGGCGGCCACCAGCTCACTGCGGTTCATGTTGTTACTCCCGTGTTCTTCTTGCCTGTGAGGCGTGCCACGCGGCGGAGCCGCATGTATG
The DNA here is from genome assembly GCF_042735655.1 of Streptomyces sp. NPDC059567. Classification (NCBI taxonomy): domain Bacteria; kingdom Bacillati; phylum Actinomycetota; class Actinomycetes; order Kitasatosporales; family Streptomycetaceae; genus Streptomyces; species Streptomyces sp. NPDC059567. The sequence goes on from NZ_JBHWBS010000128.1 coordinate 422, forward strand.
GGCACAGCGAAGCCGATGCTGCCAGGGCCCTCGGACAGTCCCCGGACCCGGGTCTGGTGACAGACCCTCGCGCCCGAATAGGCATCCTGCCCCCACCAGCGGCGGGAACGCCAATCCGGCACCCTCTGGGGTCACACGAAAAGCGCCACGGGCTCTGGCGTGGTGACGTTCCGTCGACTCCGCCGAAACTCTTTGGAGCCGAAGCGCCACCCTACGGCGGATCTACGGCGCGGCGCCCGGCGACGCGCCGTTCCGACGGCTGGCCCGGGACCTTTGACGGCCCCGTCGCGGCCCGCCGTACGTCGTGTACGGGCTCTCTCAGAGCCCGTTCGTCCCGTTGTCGGCACCCGCGCCGGCCGCCTTCGCGGCGGTGCGCACGGCGCCCGCGACGGCGCCGGCGACCTTGTCGTTGAAGACCGACGGGATGATGTAGTTCGGGTTCAGCTCGTCCTCGGTGACGACGTCGGCGAGGGCCGAGGCGGCCGCCAGCATCATCTCCGTGTTGACGGTGCGGGACTGAGCGTCCAGCAGACCGCGGAAGACGCCCGGGAAGACCAGCACGTTGTTGATCTGGTTCGGGAAGTCCGAGCGGCCGGTGGCCACAACGGCGGCGGTCTGGCGGGCGATTGCCGGGTCGACCTCGGGGTCCGGGTTCGCGAGCGCGAACACGATCGCGCCGTCCGCCATCGCGGCGACGTCGTCCGCGCCGAGCAGGTTCGGGGCCGAGACGCCGATGAAGACGTCCGCGCCGACGACGGCCTGCTTGAGGGTGCCGGTGACGCCCTCGGGGTTGGTGTTGTCGGCGATCCAGCGCAGCGGCGAGTCCTTCTCGGCCTCGACGAGGTCCTCGCGGCCGGCGTGCACGACACCGTGGATGTCGGCGACGACGGCGTGCTTCACGCCCGCCGCGATGAGCAGCTTGAGGATGGCCGTACCGGCCGCGCCGGCGCCGGACATGACGACCCGTACGTCGCCGATTCCCTTGCCCACCACGCGCAGCGCGTTGGTGAGGGCGGCGAGGACGACGATCGCGGTGCCGTGCTGGTCGTCGTGGAAGACGGGGATGTCGAGGGCCTCGCGCAGGCGGGCCTCGATCTCGAAGCAGCGGGGGGCGGAGATGTCCTCGAGGTTGATGCCCGCGAAGCCGGGGGCGATCGCCTTGACGATCTCGACGATGGCGTCGGTGTCCTGGGTGTCCAGGCAGAGCGGCCAGGCGTCGATGCCGGCGAAGCGCTTGAAGAGGGCCGCCTTGCCCTCCATGACGGGCAGGGCGGCCTTGGGGCCGATGTTGCCGAGGCCGAGGACGGCGGAGCCGTCCGTCACGACTGCGACGGAGTTGCGCTTGATGGTGAGGCGGCGGGCGTCCTCGGGGTTCTCGGCGATCGCCATGCACACGCGGGCCACGCCCGGGGTGTAGATCATGGAGAGGTCGTCACGGTTGCGGATGGGATGCTTGGACGCCATCTCGATCTTGCCGCCGAGGTGCATCAGGAACGTACGGTCAGAGACCTTGCCGAGGACGACGCCCTCGATGGTGCGCAGCTGCTCGACGATCTCGTCGGCGTGCGCGGTCGAGGTGGCGGCGATCGTGACGTCGATCCGCAGCTTCTCGTGGCCGGAGGCGGTCACGTCGAGGCCGGTGACGGAACCGCCGTGGGACTCCACCGCCGTGGTGAGCTGGGAGACCGCGGTTCCGCTGGCGGGAACCTCCAGCCTGACCGTCATCGAGTACGAGACGCTGGGCGCCGTTGCCATGGCCGAGTTCCTCTGCTTTCCCTGAGCTTCGTTGCTACGCCGCCTTGGCTGGTTGCCCGGCGGCGCCCTCCGATCGTCGCACCTACCTGCCGGTAGCAGGTAATGCGGTCATTTTGTTTTCGGAAAGTAGTTTCCACCATACGAGAACCCATGGGGAAACAGAAGAGGTCCCCGTCACCAGGGGTGACAGGGACCTCAACTTCGTAGCTATGCACTAAGTGGCACCGACCCGCCATGCTCGCCTCGCGGCAAGAGGTCCCTCTGAGGGACGAAGGTTGGGCCCGGGGGCTTGGATCGAGCCGGTGCCATAGACAGGCTAACAAACCACTCTGGTAAGTGATTCCTGCGACGCAGGTTGACCGGAAATCAGTCCCTGAGCAGGTCGGGGACCCCCTCCGCGTCCGGCACGTCCCGGGCGCCCGAGACGACGGTGAGCTGCTGCGTGGCGCGGGTCAGCGCCACGTACAGCACCCGCAGCCCGGCCGGGGACTCGTCCGCGATCTCCGCGGGCGAGACCACCACCGTGGCGTCGTACTCCAGGCCCTTGGCCTCCAGGGAGCCCAGCGCCACCACCCGGTCGCCGAGGTCGGCCAGCCACCGGGCGGCCTGCTCGCGCCGGTTCATGGCAACCACGACACCGACCGTGCCGTCCACCCGTTCGAGCAGACGGCGCGCCTCGCTCCGTACGATTTCGGCCAACCGCTCCGCCCCCGCCTTCTCCCCCGCTGCGGGCTCCCCGAGGGCCACGAAGCGCGGCTCCACGCCCGTGGAGCGCACCGCGCGCGGCGAGGTGCTGCCGGGCATGGCGAGGGCGAGCACCTTGGCGGCCAGCTCGGCGATCTCGGCGGGATTGCGGTAGTTCACGGTCAGCTCGAAGCGGCGGCGCGGGCGGCTGCCCAGCGCCTCGTCGCGAGCCTCGGCGGCCTCGTCCGGGGTCGACCAGGACGACTGCGCCGGGTCGCCGACGACCGTCCAGGTCGCATGCCGGCCGCGCCGCCCGACCATCCGCCACTGCATGGGCGTGAGGTCCTGCGCCTCGTCGACGATGACGTGGGCGTACTCGGTGCGCTCGGCGGCGAGCCGCTCGGCCCGCTCCCGCTGCGTCTCCTCCCGTACGGGCATCAGCTCCTCCAGGCCCGTCAGCTGGTCCAGCGGGTCGTACTCCCGCTTCTTGCGCGGCCGTGCCGGGGCGCCGAGGAGGGTGTTCAGCTCGTCGAGGAGCGCCACGTCGTGCACGGAGAGCCCGTCACGTCGCAGGGAGCGGGCGAGGCGGCGGACCTCGCCGGGGTTGAGGATGCGCCGGGCCCAGCGGCCGAGGCGCTTCTCGTCGGCCATCGCGTCGAGGACCTGGCGGGGGGTGAGCTCGGGCCACCAGGCGTCGAGGAAGTGCAGGAACGAGTCCTCGGTCGAGACGTCCTCGTCGAAGGAGGAGCGCAGCTCGGCGGCGAGCTCGGGGTCGCTGTGCCGTCCGGCGGCGCCGGACTTGGCGTACAGCGCGTCGAGCAGCAGCCTGCGGGCGCGCGGGCGCAGCAGGTTGACGGGCGCGGAGCCGCCCAGGACGTTGTGCCGGATGCGCTGGAGGTCGTCGGCCTCCAGCTCCAGACGGCGGCCGAAGGCGACGACCCGCAGGCGCGTGGGCGTGCCGGCGGGTGCCTGGGGCTCGTCGAAGGAGAGCTGATCGCCGTCGGCCGGCTTGGGAGCCGGGGTCTCCAGGGCGCCGCGGGCGGCCTTGCGCAGGACGGCGAGCATCCGGGAGGAGCCCTTGACGCGGGCCACGGCCGGCTCGTCGTACGTGGTGGCCTCCACGCCGTCCACGAGCGAGCCGAGGGCGCGGATGGCGACCTGGCCCTCCTCGCCGAGCGAGGGCAGGACACCCTCGGTGTACGAGACGAGCAGCGGGGTCGGGGAGACGATCAGGATGCCGCCCGCGTACCGCCGCCGGTCCTGGTAGAGCAGATAGGCCGCCCGGTGCAGGGCCACCGCCGTCTTCCCGGTGCCCGGGCCGCCCTCGACGTACGTGACGGAGGCGGCGGGCGCGCGGATGACCAGGTCCTGCTCGGCCTGGATGGAGGAGACGATGTCGCGCATGGTGTGGCTGCGGGCCTGGCCGAGCGCGGCCATGAGGGCGCCGTCGCCGATCACCGGCAGCTCGCGCCCCTCCAGGGTCGCCTTCAGCTCGGGGCGCATCAGGTCGTCCTCGACGCCGAGGACCTTGCGGCCCTTGGAGCGGATGACGCGGCGGCGCACCACCCGGCCGGGGTCGACCGGCGTGGAGCGGTAGAAGGGCGCGGCGGCGGGTGCGCGCCAGTCGATGACGAGCGGCGCGTAGTCGGAGTCGAGGACGCCGATCCGGCCGATGTGGAGGGTCTCGCCGATGTCGGCCGTGTTGTCGGGCCGCACGGCGTCCTCGGCGGGCTCGACGGAGGTGTACGCGCCGTCGGGGCCCTTCTTGCCGTCCTTGCCGTAGAGCAGGTCGATCCGGCCGAAGAGGAAGTCCTCGAACTCGTTGTTGAGCCGGTTGAGGTGGATACCGGCCCGGAACACCTGGGCGTCGCGCTCGGCGAGCGCGCCGGGCGTGCCGACCTGGCCGCGCTTGGCGGCGTCGTTCATCAGGAACTCCGCCTCGCGGATCTTCTCCTCGAGGCGGCGGTAGACCTGGTCCAGATGTTCCTGCTCGACACCGATCTCACGGTCCCGGACCGTGTCCACGGTGTCCACGGCTTCCTGCGCGGCCACTAAGGCCCCCTTCTGACGTGCACTGGGCAGCCGTCGAGCGTACGCCACAGGGGGCCGAAATGTCAGGCCTCTACCTCCACGAGGCGTTCGCCGTCGAAGGTCCGGACCTCGAAGTGGTCGATGTCGTTGCGCTCCATGGCCGCCCCGCCGTGCACGTACAGCGGGTTCTTGGCGCTCTCCTGGGCGGCGCCGGGGATGCCGTATCCCCATTTCGGCACGGCCCAGGAGGTGACGACCTCCTCCTCGCCGCTCTTGGAGACGGCGACGAGCCGGCACTTGAGCGGGCCCTTGACGTTCTTGAGTTCGAGGACGGTGTGGGTGCCCCAGCCCTTCTTCTCCATGCCGACCGTGGCGCTGACCTTGGTCGTCGGGTCGGTGGCCTGGATCTTCTCCTCCATGTGGTGGAAGAAGGCGTCCTCGGCGGGGCTGGTGGGGTGGGGCTCGATCGCCCGGTTGTCCTTGCCTCCTTCGGAGGTGGCGACGACGGCGACGGCGGGGCCGCCGATGACGAGGATCGCGGCGGCCGCGACGAGGTAGAAGGTGCGGCGGCGGGAGCGGGCCCGCTTGGCGCCCACCTCGTCCATGAGCCGGCCGAGGAGCTGCGGCCCGGGGGCGGAGTCGAGGGAGACGGGAGCCGTGGGGATGCGCCGAGGACCGGGCGGGGCCGGCGGCCGGGGCGCGAAGTCGTCGAAGGCCCGGTCGGCGTACGGATCGGCCACGGGTCCCATGGAGCCGACCGGGCCGGCGTACGGGCCCGTGTACGGGTCGGGGGCGGCCGGTGCGGCGTCGCCGTCCGCCAGCATGGCCAGCATCGGCTCCATCCCGGCGAACTCCTCCACGTGCGCGGCGCAGAGGTCGCAGTCCACCAGGTGCGCCTCGAAGGCGGCGGCGTCGACGTCGTCCAGGATGCCGAGTACGTACGCACCCGCGGCGTCGTGCGGCGGTGTCATGCCGATACCCCCCTCTCCTCCAGCGCGAGCTTCATCGAACGGAGTGCGTAGAACACCCGGGAACGCACGGTCCCGGCAGGTATGCCGAGGGTCTCGGCCGCCTCATTGACCGTACGCCCCTTGAAGTAGGTCTCGACCAACACTTCCCGGTGGGCGGGCGTCAAATCGTCGAGCGCATCAGAGAGCGTCATCAGCCACAGCGCCTTGTCGATCTCGTCCTCCGCGGGCAGGACCTCGAGCGGTGACGGATCGACCTCCTGAGGCCGGGCCTGCCGGCTGCGGTGGCCGTCGATGACGATGCGCCGGGCAACCGTCACCAGCCAAGGTCGGACGGAGCCGGTAGCCCTGTTGAGCTGGCCGGCGTTCTTCCAGGCACGGATGAGCGTCTCCTGCACGACGTCCTCGGCACGCTGGCGATCGCCGGCGACGAGGCGTAGTACATAGGCGAGCAGGGGCCCGGCATGTTCGCGGTAGAGAGCACGCATCAACTCCTCGTCAGGGACGTCGGGTCGAAAGCGTGGGACCTCACTGCGATGCCGGGCCCGATGCGGACGGTCATCGGCCACGGCCGCATCCTTGCGCACCTGAACCTCCCGGTCGAGACCCTGTTGTCGTCGAGAGGTACGGAGCCGGGAAGGGTTCGACTCAACGGTGCTCAAGATTTTTTCACACGGGCACGATTCCCCTTCGGGCTGCCCGATGCCGGGCAACTCGCTCGCGGTTACCGCAGGTCTCACTGGAGCACCAGCGCCGGCGGCGTCCTCGCGACGTATCGAGGTAACAGCGGCGGCAATTGTCGCCCTCGCACCGTCGGAGCAGGGCGCGGGCGGCCGGGTCGGTGAGCAGGTCGACGGCGTCCCGGGCGACGGCGGCGAGCAGCGCGAGGCAGTCGGGTTCGTCGCTCAACGCCCGCACGAGCCCGCCGGCTTCCGTGCGGACGGCGCGGGGCGCGGGCGGGGCGGAGGCGGCGGCGAAGGCGTTGAGGCGCTCCAGTGCGGGATCGGCGCGCCGCCCGTCGAGCTGGGCGCCCACCAGTTCGCGGACGCAGTCGCGCAGTTCGCGAAAGCGCACGACCCAGTGGGCGTCGAGCGCGCTCAGCGGGGTGGCGGCCGGGACGAGTCCGGTGGTGCGCAGGAAGTCGTCGAGCGCGTCGGCGCGGCCGAGCGCGTGGGCGGCCAGATCCAGGCAGATCCGCCCGGAGTCGAACCGTACGGTCATGACCCTGTCACCACCTCGCGGTCGTGGGGCCGGCGGGGGAACCGGCGGGGCGCTGCGACCAGAGTGCCCACCGCGGACGGCCCCCGCTAGGGGGCGCGTCGCGGTTCGTGCCCGGAGGATGTCGCGACGCGAGGTCCGCCACCCGTGGACGCTCGCGTATGGAACGTGGACGGAAATCCATGGTCCCGCCGACCCGCGGCCGCTTGACTGGGGCCATGACGGACAACAGGGGTGGGGCGGCGGCCGGCGCGGTGCTGGGCGCGGCGACGGTGGCGACGGGACTGATCGCCGGAGTGTGGTTCGCGTACGTGTGCTCGGTGATGCCGGCGCTGGCACGAAGCGACGACAAGGTCTTCGTGCAGGTGATGCGGAACATCAACGACGTGATCCAGAACCCGGTGTTCTTCACCCCCTTCTTCGGGGCGCTGATCCTGACGGCGGTCGCGGCGTGGCAGCTGCGGGGCACACCGGCGAAGCCGTGGGCGCTCGCGGCGCTGATCCTCTACGTGGCCGTCTTCGTGGTCACCTCGGCGGTGAACGTCCCGCTCAACGACGCCCTCGCGGCGGCCACGGACCCGGTACGGGCCCGCGCGGACTTCGAGACCCCGTGGGTGGCCTGGAACGTCGTCCGCGCGGTCCTGACGGCCGTGGGCTTCGCCTGCCTGCTGCGGGCGCTCGCGGTACGCCGGGCGCGGTGACCGCGCCTCGCTCCTACTCGTCGTACTTGGTGTCCGCCACCGGGTCGAGCGCCAGCCGGTACCCCCGCTTGACCACCGTCTGGATCAGCTTCGGCGTGCCGAGCGCCGTCCGCAGCCGGGCCATCGCCGTCTCCACGGCGTGCTCGTCGCGGCCCGCGCCCGGCAGGGCCCGCAGCAGCTCGGCCCGGGAGACGACCCAGCCGGGCCGCCGGGCCAGGGTGTCCAGCAGCGCCATCCCGGCGGGCGGCACCGGGCGCAGACAGCCGTCGACGAGGACCGCATGCCCCCGGATCTCGATGCGGTGGCCGGCCACCGGGAGCGTACGGGCCCGGGAGGGCAGCTCCTGGCCGAGGAGCTGCACCAGCGGCCCGAGCCGGAAGCGCTCCGGCTGGAGCGTGTCGATGCCGTGCGCCTGGAGCGGCAGCGCCGTCACCGGCCCCACGCACACGGCGAGCACCTCGTTCCGGAGCGCCGCGAGGAACTCCGGGAGCACGCCCCGGTCCTCCGCCCGGGTCAGCAGCGAGGCTGCGGCCGGCGCGCTGGTGAAGGTGACGGCGTCCAGGGAACCGCTCAGCACCCCGTCCAGGAGCCGGTCCAGCGGGCCGATGTCCTCCGGCGGCATCCATCGGTAGACCGGTACGCCGACGACCTCCGCGCCGCCCGCCGTCAGCGCCTCCACGAACCCCGGGAGCGGCTCCCCGTGCAGCTGGAGCGCGATCCTCCGCCCGGCCACGCCCTCGCCGAGGAGCCGGTCGAGCACCTCGGCCATGGACTCGGACGACGGCGACCACGACTCCGTGAGCCCCGCCGCCCGTACCGCTCCCTTGACCTTGGGCCCGCGGGCGAGGAGTTCGACGCCCCGCAGGCAGTCGAGGAGCTCCTCGCCGTAGCCCCAGCCGTCCGCCGCCTCGACCCAGCCGCGGAAGCCGATCGCCGTGGTGGCGACGACGACGTCCGGGGCGTGGTCGATGAGTTCCTTGGTGGCGGCGAGCAGTTCCGTGTCGTCCGCGAGCGGCACGATCCTCAGCGCCGGGCCGTGGACCACGGCCGCACCACGGCGGCGAAGGAGCGCGCCCAGCTCGTCCGCGCGCCGTGCCGCCGTGACGCCGACGGTGAACCCCGCGAGGGGACCCTGCTCTTGCTCGTACATGACGACCGAGCCTGACGGCGATTGGTCACAGACTCGGTTCGCCGGTATTTCCTGGCCGTTACGGACCACTCCGGATCACACCTCGGCGTAACCGCGTTGCGGCGACGTCTCGCCCGAGGCACCTGCCGCGCCTTCCGCCGTGTCCGGTACGGCGACCGGGCGGCGAAGGTATACCGCCCAGGTCACGACCATGCAGGCCGCGTAGAAGACGAGGAAGGCGACGAAGGCCGAGGTGCCGGTGCCGGCCGTCTGGAAGGACTGCCGGAAGGCGAGGTTGATGCCGAGCCCGCCGAGCGCGCCGACCGCGCCGATCAGCCCCATGGAGGCCCCGGAGAGCCTGCGGCCGTACGACTCCGCCTCCTCGCCGGACAGGCCCTTGCGGTGGCCCTGAGCGAGGAAGATCGCGGGGATCATCTTGTACGTGGAGCCGTTGCCGAGGCCGCTGAGGACGAAGAGTCCGATGAAGCCGACGAGGAAGACGGCGAGGGACTCGACGACCGAGGCGTAGACGACGACCGCCGTCGCGAGCGCCATGGCCGCGAAGGTCCACAGGGTGATGCGGGCGCCGCCGTACTTGTCGGCGAGCGAGCCGCCGACGGGACGGATCAGCGAGCCGAGCAGCGGGCCGACGAAGGTGAGCGAGGCGGCCTGGAGCGGGGTGCGGCCGAACTGGGTCTGGAGGACCAGGCCGAAGGCGAAGCTGTAGCCGATGAAGGAGCCGAAGGTGCCGATGTAGAGGAAGGCCATGATCCAGGTGTGCTTGGCCCCCACGGCTTCCTTCACGGCGCCGGTGTCGTTCTTCACCGGCGCGAGGTTGTCCATGAAGAGCGCGGAGCACACCGTCGCGATCAGGATGAGCGGGACGTAGACGCCGAGGACGATCCGCGGGTGCATGGCGCCGGCGGTACCGATGACGAGCAGGCCGACGAGCTGGACCACGGGGACGCCGATGTTGCCGCCGCCCGCGTTCAGGCCGAGCGCCCAGCCCTTCTTCCGCAGCGGGAAGAAGGCGTTGATGTTGGTCATGGAGGAGGCGAAGTTGCCGCCGCCGACGCCGGTGAGCGCAGCCACCAGCAGGAAGGTGTCGTACGAGGTGCCCGGCTCCATCACCGCGTAGGCGACGCCCGTCGGCAGGAGGAGCAGCAGCGCGCTGAAGATGGTCCAGTTCCTGCCGCCGAATCGGGCGACGGCGAAGGTGTACGGGATCCGGATGAGCGCGCCGACGAAGGTCGCCGTCGCGATCAGGAAGAACTTCCCCGCCGGGTCGATGCCGTACTCCGGCCCCATGAAGAGGACCATGACCGACCACAGGCTCCAGATGGAGAAGCCGATGTGCTCGGAGAGCACGGAGAAGGCCAGATTGCGCCGGGCGATCCGCTCTCCTTGTTCACGCCAGAAGGTCTCGTCCTCCGGCTCCCACCGTTCGATCCATCGGCCGCCCATCACGTACCTCCACGGTGTCGGGTCCCGAGCGTCCAGACGCCCTGGATCTCTTGGAGGAGACCTTAGGGAAGCCGCGTTTCGGGCCGGTGGCGGAAAGTGACGGGTACGGAACCTTGCTCTCACCCGGCGCACACAGGTGATGTGAGTACGGGGCACGGGCGTGGGTGCGGGCGGGCACCCCAGGCCGCCACGACCTGGCTCGGACCCCTGGCACCTCAGACCCCCGGCACCCCCGGCTCCCCCTCCGGTATCCAGGAGTCCGCGGGGCGCTCCAGCCAGCCCTCCCGCCGGCCGATCTCGGCCGCGGCGGTCCGCAGCGCGTCCAGACCGGGGTGACGCAGCCCCTTGCGCCACACCAGGCTCACCGGCGAGAGCGGTACGGGGTCGACGAGGGGCCGCAGCACGCAGCCGGGCATCGGCGGGAAGTCGACGACCGCGAGGACGGGCATGCGGAGCTTGGCCATGATCCGCTGGAACTCCTCCTTCCCCACCGCCATCGGCGCGGGCGGCGCGACGGCGATACCGCGTCCCGCGAAGAGCCGGGCGGCCAGGTCGGTCCACTCCGGGGTGCGGTCGTTCCCGGCGCCGGCGTAGACGCTCTCGCCCTCCAGCGCCGCCAGCGGCACCGCCGCCAGCTCCGCGAGCCGGTGGTCGTCGGGCAGCACCACCGCCATCGGCTCGTACCGTACGAACTGCGAGGCGAGCCGCCCGCGCGTGGACGCGTCGAGCCCGCCGTACCGTCCGAAGGAGACGTCGAGGCGCCCGGCGAGGATCTCGGCGGCGGCCCCGGCCAGCCCGTTCTCGTAGCGGGCCATCAGCTCCTGTTCCGGGGCGAGTTCGCGCGCCCGCTCCAGGACGCGGCCCTGGGCGGGGAGACCGGTGCTGGTGAGGTCGACCAGCAGGGGACGGGCGGCCGCCCTGAAGGCGTCCGCGAGTTCGTCGCAGGCGGCCAGCACCCTGCGGGCGTACGGCAGGAGTCGCATGCCGTCCGGGGTGAGCATGACCTGACGGGTCGTCCGGACGAACAGGTCCGTGCCCAGGTCCCGTTCCAGCCGCCGGATGTCGCGGCTGAGGGCCTGCTGGGCGACGTACAGGCGGGCGGCGGCACGGGTGAAGTGCAGCTCGTCGGCGACGGCGATGAAGGCGCGCAGCAGCCGCGGCTCTATGTCGTACGAAGTGACCACCCGGCATTTAACAACACGGGCGCGTGAATTGCCACGGATCAGGTGTTGGACCGCGGCCGAGGGCTCCCCGGAGGCTTGGCCCATGCCGCACCACGACCTCACGCTCACCCCGGCGGGCCCGGCGTTCGCTCCCCGCTACCGCGAACCGCACGCCCGCACCCGCCCCCGCCCCCGCACCACCGTCCCCACCAACCCCTACCGGCGGCTGTTCGCCACCCCCGGCGCCCGGGCCTTCACCATCGGCAATCTGATCGCCCGGCTGCCCATGGGCATGTTCGGCGTCAGCGCGGTGATCATGATCGCGGGGGCGTACGGCTCGTACGCGCTCGCCGGCGCCGTCACGGCGACGGGGATGGCCGCCACCGCCCTCGTCGCCCCCTGGACCGCACGGCTCGTCGACCGGCACGGGCAGGCCCGGGTCGCCGTCCCCGCCACGGCACTCGCCGCACTCGGCTCGCTGGCCCTGCTGCTGTGCGTGCACCACCGGGCGCCGGTCTGGACGCTGTTCGCCGCGTACGCCGCGACGGCGACCTGCCCCAACACCGGCGGGATGTCCCGCGCCCGCTGGGCCCACCTGCACCGCGGCGACCCGGCGACGCTGCACACGGCCAACGCCTTCGAGCAGGCCGTCGACGAGCTGTGCTTCATGCTGGGCCCGGTCCTGGCGGCTTTCGTGTGCGCGGCGCTGTTCCCGGAGGCGGGCACGCTGATCGGCGCGATCCTGCTGCTCACCGGCGTCCTGGTGTTCGCGGCCCAGCGCTCCACCGAACCCCCGGTCACGCCCCGCTGCGCCACCGCACCCGGCTCCCTGCTGCGCGTGGCGGGCACAGTGCCCCTGCTCGGCGTCTTCCTGGCGACGGGCGCGGTCTTCGGCGCGATGGAGGTCGTGACGCTCGCGCACGTGGACGGCCCGCTCGCCGGCCCGATCCTGGCCCTGCAGGCCACGGGCTCCTTCGTGGCCGGCCTGGTCTACGGCCGTACGGGCCGCTCGGTCCGGCTGCGCACCTGCCTCGTCGCGATGACCTGCCTGATGACGTTGCCGTTCCTGGCCGCCTCGACCGGCTCCCTGCTAGCCCTGGCGGCCGGTCTGCTGGTGGCGGGCATGGCGACCGCCCCGACCTTGGTCACGGGCATGGCCCTGGTGCAGCGCCTGACCCCGCCCGGCCGGCTCAACGAGGGCATGACCCTCGCCGTGACCGCCCTCCTCGCGGGCATCGCGGTCGGCTCGGCCACCGGCGGCTGGACGGCCGAGAACGCTCCGTCGACGGTGTACGCCTTCCTGGTCCCGGCGACCGCGGCCGCTCTGGCACTCGTACGGGAGACGACCCGGGAGGCGGCTCGGAAGGCCCGGAAGGCCCGGGAGACCCCGGAGACCCCGGAGACGGCGCCGACGCGACGGACGACGGTCCGGGAAATGACAGAGGCCCGGCGGTCGTCGTGACGACTGCCGGGCCTGTGCCCACATGGGATGAGTGGAGATGGCGGGAATCGAACCCGCGTCCAACGGTGCAGAATCAGGGCTTCTCCGTGTGCAGTCCGCTATGAGTTTCTCAGCCCCGGAGATCACGCGGACAAGTCTCCGACGGGCTCAGTCACTGTTTGATTTCCCTCAGGCCCCCGTGACCGGGGCTAGAGGTTTAGATCCCTGAATGACGCCAGGATCCGGGTCGGGACCATCCCCGGGCTGACGCTCCTCACAGAGGCTTCTACTCGTTACCTAAAATTAGGCAGCGAGGGCGAAGCGGGAGTTATCGCTCTTGGAGTTGGCGATTATTGGTTGCGACATATGGTTTACGAGATCATTGCCGCTTCCTCGACACGCTTCCCCTGCTTCGACATCCGCTGTCGAAACCGATCATCCCCATGTTGATTTTTCAAAGTGTGCACCCGCTGTGAGGTGCAGGCCCCATGGTACGTGACGACCGCGCACGGTTGCCAGCGTATTAAGGGGAGGCGGCGGCCGGGGGCTAGACCGCCGCGGCCCGCTGGCGGCGCTTCGCCGCCGCGATCGCCCGGTTCGTCTCGCGCGTGTCCTGCTTCTCCCGCAGCGTCTGCCGCTTGTCGTACTCCTTCTTGCCCTTGGCGAGCGCGATCTCGACCTTGACGCGGCCCTTCAGGAAGTACAGGGCGAGGGGCACGATCGTGTGACCCGTCTCCTGGGACTTCGCCTCCAGCTTGTCGATCTCGGCGCGGTGCAGGAGCAGCTTGCGCTTCCGCTTCGCCGAGTGGTTGGTCCAGCTGCCCTGCATGTACTCGGGCACATGGATGTTGTGCAGCCACGCCTCGTGCCCGTCGATCTGCACGAAGCCGTCGACCAGCGACGCCCGGCCCATCCGGAGCGACTTCACCTCGGTGCCCATGAGCACCACACCGCACTCGTAGGTGTCGATGATGTGGTAGTCGTGGCGCGCCTTCTTGTTCTGCGCGATGATCTTGCGCTCAGGACCCTTCTCCGGGTCCTTCTTCTTGGCAGGCTTGCCCTGCACGTTCACGAGTCCCTTTGCCATAGTGCGGCCATTTTCGCACTACGAGCCCCCTCCGAGGCCACTCAATACCGTTCTGGCCCGCTCCTCGGCCCGCTTGCCGGTGGCATCGCCGACGATCAGGTCGGGGGTGATGCCCCGGCCGTCGACGCCGTGCCCGGCGGGGGTGCGGTAGTGACCGACGGTGAGCTCGGCGACGGAGCCGTCGGGCAGGGTGCTCGGCATCTGCACCGAGCCCTTGCCGAAGGTGCGCGCACCGACGGTGATCGCCCGGCCGCGGTCCTGCAGGGCGCCGGTGAGGAGCTCGGCGGCGCTCATGGTGCCGCCGTCGACCAGGGCGACCACGGGCCGGTGGGTGTCCCCGCCGCTCTGGGCGTACAGCGCGCGCTGCTCGCCGTCGACGTCGTACGTGGCGACCAGTCCGCCGTCGAGGAAGGCGGAGGCGGCGACGGCGGCCTCGGCGACCAGCCCGCCCGCGTTGCCGCGCAGGTCCAGCAGGACTCCGGCGCCGGCCGGGGCGTCCCGTACCGCGTCCCGTACCCGCTCGCCCGCGCCCTTGGTGAAGGCGGCCACCTTGATCAGCACCGCGCCGTCGTCGAGCCGGCGCACGGTGACGTCCTCGGTGGCCAGCCGGGCCCGTCTCAGCGTCTCGGTCCAGGCGGAGCCGCCGCGCTCGACGCGGAGGGCGACCGTGGAGCCCGGGACGCCCGCGCCGCGCAGCAGGGCGACGACCTCCGAGACGGAGAGGGCGCCGACGTCGCGCCCGTCGACGGCGACGAGACGGTCGCCTGCCCGTAGCCCCGCCTTCGCGGCGGGCCCGCCGGTCTGGACGCGGGAGATCTCGATACGCCCCTGGGCCGCCTTCCGCGCGGAGATGCCGACGCCGGTGTACGAGCCGTCCAGCGCCTGCTCGAACTCCTCGAACTCCGCCCGGTCGTACACCGCGCCCCAGCGGTCGCCGCTGCGGCTGACGAACTCCTCGGCGGCCTTCTTGCCCGACTTGCCGTCCGCCATGGCGTCGGCGGCGGCGCGGGCGAGGGCGGTCCGGTCGACGGTGTCGCGCGACGGGGCCGGCTGCTCGCGCTTCACGGCGGCGGTCTCCTGCCGGGGCAGGAGGCCGGTGGCCGCGGCGGTGGCGAGGACCCCGGCGAAGACCAACGTCAAAGCGGCCCCACGGAGGACTCCGCGGGGCCGGAGACAGAGGTCGGGTCGGGACCCGGGGCCCACCGGCATGGCGCCCACTCTAGGACAAGCGAAAGGCGCCGTACGGTGGTTGACCGCACGGCGCCCGGGCCGCTCAAGGGGCTCTTCTCACACCTTGAGGTACTTGCGCAGCGCCACGAAGGCGGCAAGGGACGGCATCAGCAGACCGATGACGAGGACCAGCGGCAGCACCGAGAGGACGGCGTCCCAGCCGATGAAGTTGACGAGCTGCATCTTCTCGGCGAGCGCGATGCCGTGGTCGATCAGGAAGTACCGGCCGACCAGGAGCATGATGCAGGCGACCGCGCCGCCGAGAAGGCCGGCGAAGGCCGCCTCCATGATGAACGGCATCTGAATGTAGAAGCTGGATGCGCCGACCAGCCGCATGATGCCGGTCTCACGCCGTCGGCTGAACGCGGAGACGCGCACCGTGTTGACGATCAGCATCAGCGCGATGATCAGCATCAGCGCCATGACGCCGAGAGCGGCGACGTTCATGCCGTTCATCAGGTCGAAGAGGTTCTGCAGGATGCCGCGCTGGTCCTGGACGGACTCCACCCCGTCCCGCCCCGCGAAGGCCGTGGCGACGACCTTGTACTTCTCCGGGTCGTCGAGCTTGACCCGGAACGACTCCTGCATCTGGTCGGGCGTGATGACCGACGCGATGGCGGTGTCGCTGTACTGCTCCTTGTAGTGCTTGTAGGCCTCGTCGGTCGACTCGTGGTGCACGGTCTCGACGATGTCCATCTTCTTCAGATCGGCCTCGATCTGTTCCTTCTGCTCGGTGGTCACCGCACCCTTGGCGCACTTGGGAGAGGTGGCCGCGTCGTTCTTGTTGCAGAGGAAGATGGAGACGTTGACCTTGTCGTACCAGTAGTCCTTCATCGTGCTGACCTGCTCGCGCATGAGCAGCGCGCCGCCGAACAGGGCGAGCGAGAGGGCCACGGAGACGATGACGGCGAAGGTCATCGTGAGATTGCGCCGGAGACCGACGCCGATCTCGGAGAGCACGAACTGAGCGCGCATGGTGTTCTATCCCCTACCTGCTCAGTGCTGGTATCCGTAGACGCCGCGCGCCTGGTCGCGGACGAGACGGCCCTTTTCGAGCTCGATGACGCGCTTGCGCATCTGGTCGACGATGTTCTGGTCGTGGGTCGCCATGACGACGGTGGTCCCTGTCCTGTTGATGCGGTCGAGCAGCTTCATGATGCCGACGGAGGTCTGCGGGTCGAGGTTGCCGGTGGGCTCGTCGGCGATCAGCAGCATGGGCCGGTTGACGAAGGCGCGGGCGATGGCGACGCGCTGCTGCTCACCACCGGAGAGCTCGCCGGGCATCCGGTCCTCCTTGCCGCCGAGGCCGACGAGGTCGAGGACCTGGGGCACGGCCTTGCGGATCTCTCCGCGCGGCTTGCCGATGACCTCCTGGGCGAAGGCGACGTTCTCGGCGACGGTCTTGTTGGGCAGCAGCCGGAAGTCCTGGAAGACGGTTCCGAGCTGGCGCCGCATCTGGGGCACCTTCCAGTTGGACAGCCGGGCGAGGTCCTTGCCGAGGACGTGCACCTGGCCATGGCTGCAGCGCTCCTCGCGCAGGATCAGCCGGAGGAAAGTCGACTTTCCGGAGCCGGAGGAACCGACGAGGAAGACGAACTCCCCCTTCTCGATCTCCAGGGATACATCCCGGAGCGCGGGGCGGTTCTGCTTCGGATAGGACTTGGAGACGTTGTCGAATCGGATCACGGGTGCACCACGGTCGGCCGGGAGTAGGTGTGCGCGACCTTACGCGACCGGCGATGGCCTGCGCAGTCGCGGTCCCGGCTTGCGTGCTTTATCCTTTTCGCCCTTCGGGGCGGAAGCGATGCGATCCGGGTGTAATCCGACGGGGCGCGCCGAAACGCCGTGGAGCTGGCACAGTGGTAGGAGGAACGCTCGGGTACCGCCGAGCGTTGTGCTGGGTGTGGACCCCGCGTGGACCCCTGTGCGGGAGGAGGAGAGCGCATGACCTACGACCGACTGGTGTGCGCCAACTGCGCGGCCCCCGTCGCAGAGGGCCGCTGCCCCGTCTGCCGCGCCAACCGGGAGCGTCTGGACCCGTCGACGGGCCTGACCCCGGCGATGCTGCTGACACTGGTGATCGCCCTCGTGGCGATGGTGGCGCTGCTCGCGGCGCTGCAGACCGCGTAGCACTTCCGCATACGAGCCGGACACGAGAGAGGGCCGGGGGTAGTCCCCCGGCCCTCTTCGTCATGCTGATGGCCTCACGGCCTCACTGCTTCGGCGATCCGCTCAGACGGCGGCGCGCCCGCCGCCGACCAGACGCGGCAGCATCCGGAAGCCGATGCCACCGGCGATCATGGTGGCCGCACCGATGATCAGGAACGAGGTCTCGGCGGCGCCGGTCTCGGCCAGCTCCTCCTTGGCCTTGCCCTGCTCGACGGGCTGCGAGCCGGCGTTGTTGGTGCCGGGGTTGTTCTCGACGCACTCGGCGCCGTCGAGGTCGACGGTGCAGGTGTTGCCGCCACCGTTGGTGGAGGAACCACCGTCGGTGGAGCCACCGGTCGCGGTGGAGCCGCCGGTGGTCTGGTTGCCGCCGGTGTTGCCACCGGTCGTCTGGTTGCCACCCGTGGTCTGGTTGCCACCGGTCGTCTGGTTGCCACCGGTGGTCGGGTTGCCGCCCGTGGTCTCGTTGCCACCCGTGGTCGGGTTGCCGCCCGTGGTCTCGTTACCACCGGTGGTCGGGTTGCCGCCGGTCGTCTCGTTACCACCCGTGGTCGGATTGCCACCGGTCGTCTCGTTACCACCCGTGGTCGGGTTACCACCGGTCGTCTCGTTACCGCCCGTGGTCTCGTTACCGCCGGCGTTGCCACCGGTGGTCTCGGTGCCGCCGTCGATCCCGCCGAGCGGGTCGGTGCCGCCGTCCTCGTTGCCAGTGGTGATCCCGGCCTCGACCTCGACGGTGCCGTCGTTCACCTCGGCCCCGAAGGACACACCTACGGCCGAAGCGGCACCCGCCGCGGTGAGCGACGCACCGGCGGCGATCACCGCACCGGCCGCTATGCGCGCTACGCGGATCCGCGTCTTCTTCGTCATCTGGCTGCTACCCCCAGTAGCTAATCTCGTCAGTGGAGCAGCGCTCGGGGCCTCGGGCACGGAGGGCTCTGTCGCAATGCCGAGCCTGCCCCCGTTTCACACGCGCCCCAGAGATACGCATGCCATCGGCCACCCTCCCGAGTTTCCGCATACGCGTCAAGGACGTTGCGCGTGCGATGCCCGAAAGATCACCAGTTGCCCGCCATGCGGGGATGCAACTGTGACGTAAACGCTGAACTTCGGGCCCCGCCACTCCAGTTCCCTTGTCGACAAAGCGTCAGGAGGGTCGGCATTCCCCTTGCGCCCGCGAATCCTCCGCTCAACCATCCGCATCCGACACTTCCCTGCCCGGGCGTCACAAGGCGTTTCGCGTCCTTCCGGACGATCTCCCCCTGTGACGCCCGCGCGCTCACTTCGCGCAGTGGGCCTGGGCGTTGATCCCATCCCGGGTCAGGACCTTGCCCCTGTCCGTCAGGTACTCGTCCGGGCCCAGTTGCCTGCCCTTGAGGGTCGACGGGGTGACCCAGTGGTCCTGGCCTTCCTTCTCCTTGCCCACCGCGTTCCTTTCGGTGACCGACACGTAGAAGCCGTCCGGGAAGGGGGACTTCAGGGGGCGGGTCTCCGTCTGGAAGCCGGACTTGACGCCCACCGTGAAGACGCCGCGCTTCGCCTCCTCCGCCGACGGGGTCGTCGCGCTCCACAGGGTCGTGAAGCCGTCGCCGTCCTCGCCATCGCCTGCCCCGTCGACGTGGACGGACGCGCCGGCGATCTCGTGCGTGGCGCACAGCGGGTACGCCACCACCACGTTGCCCGCGCCGTCCAGGCGGAAGCCGAAGTCGATCCGGCGCGGGGCGGGGCCGGTGAGGGTGCAGCCCGTCAGGGTGAGCGAGGTAGCCGCCAGATCGGCTGCCACGCACCCCCAGGTCGACCTTTCTCCATATCCTCAAACGGGCAAACGACGACTGCG
>NZ_JBHWBS010000129.1:0-19238 GCF_042735655.1 Streptomyces sp. NPDC059567
CCCGTAGCCCTTCGGGCACGGGAGGTGCCCCCACCGCGTTGACTCCCTCCTCCGCCTTGCGATCCGTCCCCTCGGCCCCTGCGGGCCTGGGGAGGTCCCATGCACCAGACGCCGCTCCCCGATCCGGCCTGATCGACAAGACACCCCCTAGCCCCTCAGCCCGAAGCCCGGACCCCGAACCCCTCGGCCCGGCACGCCGGCCACTCGCCGCACGTGCCGCCGCCGCGCGCGGCTCAGGAGAGCGCGCGGGCCGCATGGGCGCGGACGTCGGCGTCGGGGTCGGCGGTGACGGAGGCGAGCGCGACGCGGGCCTCGGGGTCCTCCCGGTGGGGGAGGAGGGAGAGGACGGCGGCCTTGCGGACGTCCGCGTTCGGGTCGGCCAGGGCCTTGGCCAGCGCGGGGACGGCCTGGGCGGTCCGCGCCGCCCGGAGGGCGGTCGCGGCACCCGCCCGGACCTGCCAGGCGGGTTCGGCGAGCGCCGCCGTGGCCGTCTCGGCGTACTCGGGCGGGCAGCCGGTCGTCGCCAGCGAGGCGAGGGCGGCGCCCTTCACCAAGGGGTCGGGGTCGTCGAGCAGGGGCAGCAGCGGCGCGGGCGCCGGGGCGCGTACGGCCGCCAGGCCGCGGGCCACGGCGACCCGGACCTCGCGGGCGGGGTCGGCGGCGGCCACCACCAGCTCGGGGACGGCGTCCACCGATACCAGCGCCCTCACGGCGTGGATACGGACGTCGATGTCGGTGTCGGCGAGCGCGTCGGAGTACACCGCGGCGTCGGCGAGACGCAGGGCACGCAGGACCTCCAGCGCGGCGGACCGGACGGCCGGATCGGTCACGAGGAGCGCCGCGCGCAGCCCGGCCCCCAACTCAGCTTCGGCGGGCAGCACTTCGACCAGCTCGCGCAGGGCGGCCGCGGAGGCGTGCCGGACCTGGGGCGCGGTGTCCCGCAGCCGTTCGGCGAGCGCCGGGCCGGCCCCGACCGGAACGGTCTCCGCGAGCGCCGCGACGGCGGCCGAGCGGACGGCGGGGTCGTCGTCGGTGAGGTAGGGGCGGAGCACGCCCAGATCGGGCGACTCCTCGGCGAGGGCGAGCAGCCTCAGCAGGGCGTGACTCGGCCCGCCGGCCGGGTCCGCGACAGCCCGGTCGGCGGCGCCGGCCGGGTCCTCGGCCCGATCCGGGTCCGCGGTCCCGACTCCGGTCGCGGTCCCGGTTGCCCGCCGCGCCGCCGGAGCCGCGTCCCGGCGGCCCGCCGTCGCCGTCGGCACCAGCCGCACCTCGCCCAGCCACCGCTCCGGCCCCTGCTCCGGCGTGAACTCCGGGACCGGGACGACATAGGGCTCGACCGGTCGGGCCGTGAACTCCATCGCGCCGGACGCCGACTTGCGCAGGTCGAGGTGGTGCAACCAGCCCGTGTCGTCCCGCTCCGGGTGGTCGAGGCGCTCGTGGTACAGCCCCCAGCGGGACTCGGTGCGGGCCAGCGAGGCACGTGCCGCCATCTCCGCGCAGTCACGGATGAACGACACCTCGGCGCACCGCATCAACTCGTGCGCGGTACGCGCCCCCATGCCCGCGATCTCCGTCGACATCCGGTCGAACGCCTCCACCGCCAGGGACAGCTTCGCCCCGGTCTTCGGCGGCGCCACGTAGTCGTTCACGAACCGTCGCAGCTTGTACTCCACCTGCGGCTGCGGCGGCCCGTCGGGGTTGAGCAGCGGCCGGTAGGCGAGTTCATGGGCGGCGGCCAGCTGATCCTGCGGCAACTCGCCCTCGTACGCCCGGTACCGGGCCGCGTCCTCGCCCGCCAGGTCTCCGTAGACGAAGGCCCCGATCATGTAGTTGTGCGGTACGCAGGCCAGGTCTCCGGCCGCGTACAGCCGGGGCACGGTGGTGCGGGCGTGGGCGTCCACCCGTACTCCCGAGGCGGAGTGTCCGCCGCACAGACCGATCTCCGAGATGTGCATCTCGATGTCGTGCGTGCGGTAGTCGTGCCCCCGGCCCTCGTGGAAGGTCCCGCGGGTGGGGCGCTCCGTCGTGTGCAGGATCGACTCGACGGCGCCGATGGTCTCCTCGGGCAGATGGCTGAGCTTGAGGTACACCGGGCCCCGGTCGGAGGCGAGTTCGGCCGCGAACTCGGCCATCATCTGCCCCGACCAGTAGTCCGACTCCACGAACCGCTCGCCGTGCCGGTTCACCTGGTACCCGCCGAACGGGTTCGCCACGTACGCGCAGGCGGGGCCGTTGTAGTCCTTGATCAGCGGATTGACCTGGAAGCACTCGATACCGGTCAGCGCCGCCCCCGCGTGGTACGCCATGGCGTATCCGTCACCGGCGTTGGTCGGATTCTCGTACGTCCCGTACAGATAGCCGGAGGCGGGCAGGCCGAGCCGGCCGCACGCGCCCGTGGCGAGGATCACCGCGCCGGCCCTGACGATGACGAACTCGCCGGTACGGGTGTTGAATCCGGCCGCGCCGACGGCCCGTCCGTCGTCCGGGTGGGTGAGCACCCGCACCGGCATGACCCGGTTCTCGATGCGGATCCGCTCCCGCATCTCCCGGCGCCGCAGCTGCCGGTAGAGGACCTTCTTGACGTCCTTGCCCTCCGGCATCGGCAGCACGTACGAACCGGACCGGTGCACCTGCCGGACCGCGTACTCGCCGTGCTCGTCCTTCTCGAACTTCACCCCGTACGACTCCAGTCGCTGGACCATCGCGAAGCCGCGGGTCGCGGTCTGCCGGACGGTCGACTGGTCGACGATGCCGTCGTTGGCGCGGGTGATCTCGGCGACGTAGTCGTCGGGTTCGGCCCGGCCCGGTACGACGGCGTTGTTGACGCCGTCCATCCCCATGGCGAGGGCGCCGGAGTGCCGGACGTGTGCCTTCTCCAGGAGCAGCACGTTCGCGCCGAGCCCGGCGGCCGTCAGCGCGGCCATGGTGCCGGCGGTGCCGCCGCCGATGACGAGGACGTCGCAGGACAGTTCGGTCGCGTCGGCGAGGGAGGGGATGGCCAAGGGGGCGGCGGCCGGGGCCGGTGGGGTGTCCACGGAGTGCCTTTCAGAGGGATGCGAGGATGCGCCGGCGCAGCTCGGCGGTGGCGGGCGCCCGGCGCGCGTCGCGCTGCCGCGGGTGCGGGACGTCGAGCACCCGGCCGGAGGGAAGGAGCGCGACGCGGTCTCCGAGATGGAGGGCCTCGTCCACGTCGTGGGTGACGAAGACGACGGTCGCCCCCGTGCCGCGCAGGATGTCCACGAGGAGGTCCTGCATCTCGGCGCGGGTGTGCGCGTCGAGCGCGCCGAAGGGCTCGTCCATCAGCACCGCACGGGGCCGGCCGGCCAGGGCACGGGCCAGCTGAACGCGCTGGCGCTGTCCGCCGGACAGCTGGTGCGGCAGCTTGTGGGCGTGCTCGGCGAGGCCGACCCGCTCCAGCCACTCGGCGGCGGACCGCCGCCGTTCGGGACGAGGGACCCGGCGGATCGCCAACGGCAGTTCCACATTGGCGCGGACGGTCCGCCAGGGCAGCAGGGCGTCGTGCTGGAAGACCAGAGCCCGGTCCGCGCCGGGCCCGCCGATCGGCTCCCCGTCCTGGGTCACCCGTCCGTCGAGCGTGGGAAGCAGCCCGGCGAGGGTGCGCAGCAGCGTGGACTTCCCGCAGCCGGACGGGCCGACCACGGCCAGCAGTTCTCCCGGCGCGATCCGCAGCTCGGCGGCGGTGAGCACCGTCGTACCGTCCGCGTGACCGAGGCGTACGTCGTCCAGGGCGAGCTCCGCGCCGGTCGGCGCGGGTGCGAGTGGCGGGGACGCGCTGCTCATGAGACCGACTCCTTCTCCAGGGCGGAGGCAGGGGCAGAGGCAGGGGCGGGTGCCAGGGGAGCAGGAGTCGCTGCCCGGCGGCGGAGCACCGCACGCGGGACGCGGACAGCCGGTCGGGCGGCGGGCCTGGGCAGCCAGGAGGTGACGCGGCGGCCCAGGAGCTCCACCGCGGTGGAGGTGAGCCAGCCCAGGGCGCCGATGGTGGCCATGCCGACGAAGACGCCCGGGTAGTCGACGACCGTGTACTCCTGCCAGGTGCGGTAGCCCACCCCGTACTCACCCGAGATCATCTCCGCGGAGATCACACAGATCCACGAGACGCCGATGCCCACGGACAGACCGCCGAAGATGCCCGGCAGGGCGCCCGGCAGCACCACCGAGAACAGCACCCGCAGCCGGCCGCCGCCCATGGTGAGCACGGCCTCCTCCCACACCGGGGAGAGTGCGCGCACCGCATGCCGGGTCGACACGAGGACGGGGAAGAAGGCGGCGGTGAAGGTGATGAAGACGATGCCCTGCTCGTTGGTGGGCAGCAGCAGGATCGCGACCGGGACGAGGGCGATGGCCGGCACCGGCCGTACGACCTCGAGGAGCGGGCCCAGCAGGTCGGCTGCCCACCGGGAGCGGGCGACGGCGGTGCCCACCGCCACTCCGAGTACCGCGGCCAGCAGGAAGCCGACCACGATCCGGCGCACGCTGTGTCCCAGGTCCTGCCAGTACGGACCGGTGCCGACCCGGTCGGCGAAGGCGGAGGCCACCTCGCCGACGGTCGGGAACTGCTCGAACCGCAGCCACAGGTTGACGTCCAGGGAGGTCAGCAGCTGCCACAGCCCGAGGGCCGCCCCGAGCGAGACCACGCGGAGCAGCCAGCGCCCCGCGCTCATGACGCCAGGCCGACGGCGGCCGCGTAGTCGACGATCCGGGACCCGGCATGCGCGGCGACGTACGCCTTCGCGCCGGACGGGGTGACGAAGGCGCGCAGCTCGGCGCCGTCGACGACCCACACCGCCTTGTCGGCGAACCACAGCGTGCCCGTCACCGCGTCCGGGACGTACGCGGCGCGCACATCGGCGCCCTTGGCGGCCTTCAGCAGCTCCTTCGGGCTGGTGAACGTACGGGTGGTGCTCTGGCCCTTCAGCCACAGCTCCGGCTTCGCGGCGGTCGCCTTCGGGTACGCGGGGGCCTGCGCGGCCCGCTTCAGCGGCGCGGGGTCGACGAAGGCGTCCACGTCGACGTCGCCCACCAGCTTGGCCGCCTTCAGCAGCGGTACGTCCTCCTTCAGCGCGGCGATCAGCTCCGGGCGGAGCTCCGGGTCGAAGGTGGCGATGCCGTGGGCGCCGTTGTAGAGGTAGACCACCTCGGCCGGCAGCCCGGTCTCCTTGGCGACCGACTCGGCCGCCGCGACCGGATGGGTGCGGAGGTGATCGGTGGCCCGCCGCTGCGCCGTGAGGAAGTCGTCGAGGATCCCCGCCCGCTCCTTGGCGAACTTCTCCCGGACGGTGACCCCGTGGAAGGTCGGCAGGTTCAGCTCGGCACCGTCGTACAGCGCCGTGGCACGGCCCTCGTAGGCCAGCAGTCCGGGCCAGGCGACGAACTGGGAGAGTGCGTCGGCGCTGCCGGCGGTCAGGGCGGACGCGCCGACGCTGGGCTGCTGGTTGAGCTTCCGGATGTCCTTGTCCGGGTCGAGGCCGGCGCGCTGGAGGGCCCGCACGAGGGTGCCGTCCGCGGCCGAGCCGACGCTGGTGGACACCTTCTTCCCGCGCAGGTCGGCCAGCGAGCTCACATTCGAACCGGGGGCGGTGACCACGGTGTTGAGGCCGCCGCGCAGGTTGTAGCCGGTGACCGCGACGAGCCGGGTGGGCTGCTTGAGCTGCTTGCCGCGCGCCGCGTTGATGAGCAGCGGGAAGTCGCCCATGGAGCCGATGTCGATCTTCCCGGCGGTCATCTGGGCGGTGATCGGGGCGCCGGTCGCGTAGTCCTGCCACGCGACCTTGTAGGTGACGCCGTCCTTCTTCCCGCGGGCGGCGAGCTCCTCCTCGAAGTAGCCGAGGGAGCGCAGCAGCGTGCCGGCCGTGACGGTGTTGATGGTCTTCGACTGGTATCCGACGGTCACCGTGACCGTCCGCGCGCCGGCCGGGTCGTCGGCGCCCGCGGCGCCGCCACAGGCGGTGGCCAGCGGGAGCAGCAGGGCGAGGGAGAGGAGCGGGACGAGCGGGCGACGCGACGGGATCTTCTTGCCGGGCATGGGAATCGGGCCTTTCACCGGAGCAGATAGGGCATGTTGACGGTGACCGCGTCGGTGGGGCAGCGGGCCGCGCACGGGCCGCAGTACCAGCACTCGTCCACGTGCATGTACGCCTTGCCGTTGTCCTCGCGGATCGCGAGCGAGTCGAGCGGACACATGTCGACGCAGAGGGTGCAGCCGTCGATGCACTTGGACTCGTCGATGGTCACGGGCACGTCGGCGCGCTGCGGCACGAGAGGCATGGCTGTCTCCGGGAAGGGGCGGAAGGGGGAAGAGGTGGGGCGGGTCTCAGAGGGAGCGGCGCAGGACGCCGCTCATGGTGATGCGGTCGCCGCGGAACCGGATGAACTCCAGGTCCACCGGTCGTCCGTCGGGCAGACAGGTCAGCCGTTCCAGCATCAGTACGGCGGCCCCGCGCGGGGCCTGGAGGACGGCGGCGGAGTGCGCGTCGGCGTTGACCGCTTCGAGGGTGATCTCGGCGTGTCCCAGTGGGCCGCCGGTCAGCGTTTCGAGGAGCCGGAAGACGTCCGTGTTCTCCAGGTCGCAGCCGAGGAGTTCACCGCCGATGTCCATGGGCAGATAGGACAGGTCGAGGGAGAGCGGCAGCCCGTTCAGGCGACGCAGCCGCTCGATGCAGAGCACGTCGGTGTGCTCGGGCAGACCCAGGCGGTGGGCCACCGGTCCGGAGGCGGCGACCGGCCCGACCGTACGTACCTCGTTGGTGACCCGGCCGTGCTCGTGCAGCGTCTCCGCCAGCCCTTGGAGCCGGTCCAGGCCGTGGGGGTACTTCTCGCACACCACGACGGTGCCGACCCCCGGCTGCCGGTCGACGAGCTGCTCGCCGCGCAGCAGGTCCAGGGCCTGCCGGACGGTGTTGCGGCTGGCCCGGTAGTCGGCGGCGATGGCGTCCTCCAGGGGGAGGACGCCGCCGGGGAAGCCGCCCGTCAGGATCTGGTGGCGCAGCAGGTCGGCGAGCTGCCGGGCCCGGTCCGCGCGCAGCCGCCGACGGCGCGCGGCGGCGACCGGGAGGGAGGCGGGGGTGGGTTCGGCTGACATGTCTGGGAACGTACCGGCGCGGTGGTCCGGATGGTGTTGCCACAGTATTGCGCCACCTGACGCTCCGAAGGCACCGCCGTGACCTGCGGTTTTCCGGGCGGAGCGACAAGATCCGCCACCCATCTGTTCACCAGGTGGACACGCCGGCCGGCCGTCCCGTCCCGCCGCCTACCGGTCGGAGTGGGGCAGGTGCGTCTTGGCCTCGTCGTAGCCGCCCTCACCGGCCTCGTCGGCGGGGGCGTACAGCAGGTTGAGGACGCCCGTGGCGAAGGTCTCGGAGGAGAGCAGCTTCAGCGGCGTCGGCGTCTCGCCCTCGTCGAAGAGCCGCATCCCCTTGCGTACGGCGATCGGGTGCACGAGCAGGTTCAGCTCGTCCAGCAGTCCGGCGGTGAGGAGCTGTCGTACGAGGGACACTGAGCCGCTGATCGCGATCCGACTGCCGTCCGGCTCGTTCTTCAGCGCCCTGACCGCGTCGAGGAGATCGCCCTGGTGCTGCTCGGAGTTCCGCCAGGTGAAGGTGAGCGGCCGGCGCGAGACGACGATCTTCCGGGCGTCGCCGATGACCTTGGCGAAGGGGGCGTCCTCACCGCCCGCCGCCTCACGCTCGGGCCACGCCCCGGCGAAGCTCTCGTACGTCCGACGCCCCAGGAGGAGCGTGTCGGCGCGGCCGATGACGGCGTCGACGGCGAGGCCCATCGCGTCGTCGAAGTACGGGAAGTGCCAGATGTGCGGATCCTCGACGACTCCGTCGAGCGAGATGAACAGCTGGGAGACGATCTTCCTCATGTGACGCTCCATGGGGGTGTCCGGCGATGGCTGCCTTCCGACGGTAGACGCCACGAGATGCCGGAACTCATCGGTGGCGCGGGGCGCGCCGGGCCGTGTCGCTTCCGCTCACTTCCGCCAGAAGAGGTGGTGCGCCACTCCGCTCGGGCTGGGCACGACCTCCAGGTGGTAGCGGTCGAGCAGCTCGTCGGGTGACTCCCAGAGCCGTACGCCGGAGCCCAGCTCCACCGGCGAGACCGCCACGTGCAGGGTGTCGACGAGGTCGGCGTCCAGGAACTCCCGGATGGTGGTCGCCCCGCCGCCGAGGCGGACGTCCTTGCCCTCCGCCGCGTCCTTCGCCTGGGCGAGGACCGTGGCGGGGGAGCCGTCGACGAAGTGGAACGTGGTGTCGGAGAGCGTGAACGACGGGCGTTCGTGGTGGGTCATGACGAAGACCGGGGTGTGGAAGGGGGGCACGTCGCCCCACCAGCCGCGCCACTCGTGGTCCTGCCAGGGGCCGCGCTGGGGTCCGAACTTGTTCCGGCCCATGATCTCGGCGCCGATGTTGCGTGCGAAGTCCCGGGTGAAGTAGTCGTCGAGGCCGCGGGTCCCCCCGGGATCGGTACGGTTCGGCCAGCTCGCCGTGGCGCCGGCCCAGGCGAACATGCTCCCCGGATCGGCATGGCCGAACGGTCTCTCGAGAGTCTGGCCCTCACCCGCGCCGAACCCGTCACGCGAGACAACGAAGTTCTGGACCCTCAGCAGCTGCTCCATGCGCTTCCTCCTGCGTCGTCGACAACGATGAGGATAGGGCCCCGGTGGATACGGTGACGTAACCGAGCGAAAGGGACTTTCTCCCCCGTCCTGAGCTCCTTCTTGGGTCTCCCTTAGGTCCCCCTTGAACGATCAAAGGAGGGCCGGGTTAGCATATGAGCGCCGCCTAGCTCGAAAGATAAACCTGTGACTGTCAATGACGACTCGTTCACCAACTGGAAGATCCGCGAGGAGATCGCGGAGTCGATGATCCCGATCATCGGGAAGCTGCACCGGGAGCGGGACGTCACCGTCCTTCTCCACAGCCGCTCCCTGGTGAACAAGTCGGTGGTCAGCATCCTGAAGACCCACCGGTTCGCCCGGCAGATCGACGGTGAGGAGCTGTCGGTCACCGAGACGCTGCCGTTCCTGCAGGCGCTCACCGCGCTGGATCTCGGTCCTTCCCAGATCGACATCGGCATGCTCGCCGCGGACTACAAGACGGACGACCGCGGTCTCTCGGTCGAGCAGTTCACCGCCGAGGCCGTAGCCGGTGCCACGGGCGCCAACAAGATCGAGTGCCGCGACGGGCGCGACGTCGTCCTCTACGGCTTCGGTCGCATCGGCCGCCTCGTCGCCCGCCTGCTCATCGAGAAGGCCGGCTCCGGCAACGGTCTGCGCCTGCGCGCGATCGTCGTCCGCGGGGGAGGCGACCAGGACCTGGTCAAGCGCGCCTCGCTGCTGCGCCGCGACTCCATCCACGGCCAGTTCCAGGGCACCATCACCGTGGACGAGGCGAACAGCACGATCGTCGCCAACGGCAACGCGATCAAGGTGATCTACGCCAACGACCCCTCCGAGGTCGACTACACGGCGTACGGCATCAAGGACGCCATCCTCATCGACAACACGGGCAAGTGGCGCGACCGCGAGGGGCTCTCGAAGCACCTGCGTCCCGGCATCGACAAGGTCGTCCTGACCGCCCCGGGCAAGGGCGACGTCCCGAACATCGTGCACGGCGTCAACCACGACACGGTGAAGCCGGACGAGCGCATCCTCTCCTGCGCCTCCTGCACCACCAACGCGATCGTCCCGCCGCTGAAGGCCATGGACGACGAGTACGGCGTCCTGCGCGGTCACGTGGAGACCGTCCACTCGTTCACCAACGACCAGAACCTGCTGGACAACTACCACAAGGCCGACCGTCGTGGCCGCTCCGCGCCGCTGAACATGGTCATCACCGAGACCGGTGCCGCCTCCGCCGTGGCCAAGGCCCTGCCGGACCTCAAGGCGCCGATCACCGGCAGCTCGATCCGCGTCCCCGTCCCGGACGTCTCGATCGCCATCCTGAGCCTGCGCCTGGGCCGCGAGACCACCCGCGAAGAGGTCCTCGACTACCTCCGTGACGTCTCGCTGCACTCGCCGCTGAAGCGCCAGATCGACTTCACCACCGCCCCCGACGCCGTCTCCATGGACTTCGTCGGCTCGCGTCACGCCTCGATCGTCGACGCCGGTGCCACCAAGGTCGACGGCGACAACGCGATCCTCTACCTCTGGTACGACAACGAGTTCGGCTACTCGTGCCAGGTCATCCGTGTCGTCCAGCACGTGTCCGGCGTCGAGTACCCGACGTACCCGGTGCCCGTGGTCTGACCTCGGCGGTCCGGCACGTCCGGGTCCCGGTGAACGGGGCGGCGGTGGAGCGGTGCGGCAGAGCCCGAAGGGGCTCGCGCACCCTCCCACCGCCGCCCCGTCGGCCACACCTGCGCGTCCTGGGCACGCTGGCCTCCCGCCGCTGACATCTCGTCCGAGGACGGCGGGGGTCAGAACCCCCGGCGCGGGTCGCCGTCGGAGCCCGGTGTGACGAGGCCCGTCTCGTAGGCGGCGATCACCGCCTGCGCGCGGTCGCGGAGCCGGAGCTTGGAGAGGATGCGGGCGACATGCGTCTTGACCGTGGCTTCGCTCAACCGGAAGCGGGCCGCCAGTTCTGCGTTGCTGTCGCCCCTCGCCAGCGCCTCGAACACCTCCAGCTCCCGCGGTGTGAGCGCGGACAGATCCCGGTGCAGGGACGCCGTGCGCTCCCGCGACACGGCGAAACGCTCGACCAGGCGGCGCGTGATGGCCGGGGCCAGCAGCGCGTCCCCGGAACGGACCAGACGGACCGCGGCCGCCAGGTGCTCGGGGGTGACGTCCTTCAGCAGGAAGCCGCTCGCGCCCGCGCTCAGGGCGGCGTACACGTACTGGTCGAGGTCGTACGTGGTCAGGATGACGACGCGGGGCGGCGACGTCCCCTCGTCCCGGAGGATGCGGCGCGTGGCCTCCAGACCGTCGGTGCCCGGCATCCGGATGTCCATCAGGACCACATCGGGCCGCGTACGGCGGACCACCGCGACCGCCTCGTCCCCGTCGGCGGCCTCCCCGACCACCTCGATGCCGTCGGCGGCCAGGATCATCCGGAAGCCGGTCCGCACCAGGGCCTGGTCGTCGACGATCACCACTCGGGGTGCCTCGGTCACGGCGCCTCCACCGGAATCACGGCTCGGACCCCGTAGCCCCCGCCTGGTCTCCTGCCCGCGTGCAGCGTACCGCCGTAGACCGACAGGCGTTCGCGCAGACCCAGGAGCCCACGGCCGCCGCCGGGGCCGGCCGGAGGGCGCGCCGTACCGCCGGTGTCGGCCACCTCCACCCGTATCTCGCCCGGTGCGTACTCGACGGTGACCGACACGCTCGCCCCCGAGGCGTGCTTCACCGCGTTCGTCAGCGCCTCCTGCACCACCCGGTACGCGGCCAGTTCGACGCCGGCCGGCAGCTCGGTCGCCGGGGCGCCGCGCACCGTCAACTCCACCGGCATTCCGGTGTCCCGCACCCGGCCGGCCAGCTCCTCCAGCCGGTCGAGTCCCGGCTGCGGGGCCAGGTCCACGGTCGCGGCGGGATCGGGGCCGTCGGCGGCCATCGTGAGCAGACCCATCACATGGCGCAGCTCCGACATCGCCGTGCGGCCTGCCGCCTCCACCGCCAGCATCGCCTCCCTGGCCTGGTCGGGCGACGTGTCCAGCACCTTGCGTGCGGCGCCCGCCTGAATCGTCATCATGCTCACGTTGTGGGTGACGACATCGTGCAACTCGCGGGCGATCCGGGCGCGTTCCTGCTCCACGGCCCGGCGCAGCGCGGCCTGTTGCTCCTCCCGCAGCGCCTGCGCCCGCTGCCGCCAGGTGTGGATGCCGTGCGCGGCCACAGCGACCGGGAGCAGGACGAGGACCGGGACCAGACCCCCGTCCACCTCGGGGACCAGGGGTGTCGCCCCGTACAGCACCACACCCGCGAGCAGCGAGGCCGCCGTGGCCATGCGGTGCGGGCTGTACACCGCCGCGCTGTACGCCGCGATCAGACCGGACGCGAAGGTGACCGTGATCGCGTCCTGGGCGACATCACCCTGGTACAGCAGCGCCGTCGCCCCCACCACCGCCCAGTACGCGGTCAGCGGGAAGCGGCGGCGCAGCAGCAGCGGCAGCGCGGTCAGCACCGCCGCCGTCAACTCCCAGAGTTCCACCGGCGGCAGCGTGTGCTCCACGGTCGGTACGACGCGTTCGGCCCCGGGCGTCGGCACCTGCGGCACTGGCGGAACCGGCGGGACTGGCGGCACTGGCGGAACCGGCACGACGTGTTCGGCCCCGGGCGTCGGTATCGGTGGCACTGGTGGTACCGGCGGCGCTGGCGGCACCGGCGGAGCCGGTGGCTGGTCGGGCTC
Source organism: Streptomyces sp. NPDC059567 (assembly GCF_042735655.1). Taxonomy (NCBI): domain Bacteria; kingdom Bacillati; phylum Actinomycetota; class Actinomycetes; order Kitasatosporales; family Streptomycetaceae; genus Streptomyces; species Streptomyces sp. NPDC059567. Next base: position 12,369 of record NZ_JBHWBS010000129.1, read on the forward strand.
CCCATGGGCCAGCTCCACATACGAACGGTTCAGATCGCCCACCACGGTCCACACCGCGACGGCCAGTGCGAGTACCGCATCGGCCACCCAGGACCGGAGCGACAACGGCGGCGGCACGCCGACGGACCACAGTGCGCGCAACCGGCTGACGACCGACTCCTCTTCCCTGTTCACCGGGTCAGTGTGCCAAGCGGCGGGTGGGGCCGAATCAACCGTGAGACGCAGCCCCGTGCTCCCCGGGCGTACATCGCGGGGATGACACGGCCACGACGTCCACCGAGCACGGTACGGATCTTCCGCACCGCGGCCGACGTGCGCCCGACCCCCTCCCTCCTAGCGTCGATGCCGCCCGACCGACCCAGCCGTGGAGGACCTATGACCGACCCTCTCATCGACGTACGCGAGGTGCGCAAGGCGTACGACGAGGGCCCACCCGCACTGGACGGGCTGACGCTCCAGGTGCGTCCCGGCGAGGCGCTCGCCGTGCTCGGCCCCTCCGGCAGCGGCAAGTCGACGCTGCTCAACATGATCGCCGGCCTCGACCGTCCCACCACGGGCAGTGTCAGCGTCGACGGGCTGCGCGTCGACGCCCTGAACGAGACGGCCTCGGCGAAGTACCGGCGCTCGCGCGTCGGGATGGTCTTCCAGTTCTTCAACCTCCTCGACGACCTCACCGTGACCGACAACGTGCTGCTGCCCGCCCAACTGTCCGGCACGGCGCCCGCCGAGGCGGCGGCGCGCGCCGCCGAACTCCTCGCACAGCTCGGCATCGACCGGCACGCCCACGCCTATCCCGGCCGGCTGTCCGGCGGCGAGCGCCAGCGCGTCGCGGTCGCCCGGGCCCTGATGAACCGCCCGCCACTGCTGCTCGCCGACGAGCCCACCGGCGCGCTGGACACCGCCTCCGGCGCGGACGTGCGCGACCTGCTCCGCGAACTCAACGCCGCCGGGCAGACCATCGTCCTCGTCACCCACGACCTGGCGCTCGCCGAGTCCTGCGCGACACGGACGATCGAGCTGGTCGACGGCCGGATCGCCCGCGACGTCCGGGCGGTGGCCCGATGAGCCGCCCCGTGGCACGGCGCGGTGCCCTGGGCCGGGTGGTCAGGGGCGGGATCGGGCGGCGCCGCGTGCAGACCGCGGTGATGGCGCTGACGACGCTGCTGTCGGTGGCGGCCGCGGTCCTCGCGGTGGGGCTGCTCGTGGCCTCCCAAGGGCCCTTCGACCGGGCGTTCGCCCAGCAGCGAGGGGCCCACCTGACCGTGCAGTTCGACGGCTCCGCGATCACCGGTGGACGGCTCGCGGCGACCGCTGACGCCACCGGGGTGGACGCGGCCGCGGGCCCGTTCACCGTCGCCTCCGTACGGCTGTACGACACCACCCAGGGCGCCCCGCCGGGCTTCGAGCCGCCGGCCCTGACGGTGGTGGGGCGTGGCTCGCCCGATGCCCCCGTGGACCGCCTGGAGCTGGTTGAGGGGCGCTGGGCGGGTGCCGCCGGGGAGATCGTGATGGAGCGGGGCGCGGCGGAGGGCGGCACCGGGCTCGGGACCCGCTTCCGGGCCGGTGGCACCGAACTGACGGTGGTCGGGATCGCCGAGTCGGCGGGGGAGAGCGCCGACGCCTGGGTCGTACCCGCGCAGCTGCCCGGGCTGACCGGCACACCGTCCGGCTCGCGGCCGGGTCCACCGCCCGGACTGCAGATGCTCTACCGGCTCACCGACTCCGCGACCCGCGCCGACATCGAGGCCGGCCGGGCGGCGATCGCCGCCGCCGTGCCGCCGCGGGCGATCGCGGGCACGCAGTCGTACCTCGACGTCCGCCAGACAGCCCAGGCGAACACGGCCGCCTTCGTCCCCTTCATCACCGCCTTCGCCCTGCTCGGCCTCGCCATGTCCGTCCTGGTGATCGGCATCGTCGTCAGCGGCGCCGTGGGCGCCGCGACCCGGCGGATCGGGATCCTGAAGTCCCTCGGCTTCACACCGCTCCAGGTGGGCCGGGCGTACGTCGGCCAGGCGCTGATCCCGGCCTCGGTGGGGGCCGTGCTGGGCGCGGCCCTGGGCAACGTGATCGCCGTGCCGCTGATGGCCGAGGTGGCGGAGACGTACGGGACGGCGGCGGTGCTCATTCCCCTGTGGGTGGACCTCGTGGTGCCGGCGGGTGCCCTGGTGGTGGTCGCCGCGACAGCGTTCGGCCCGGCGCTGCGTGCGGCGCGGCTGCCCACCGTGCTGGTGCTCGGCGCAGGCCGGACCGGCGGCGGTCGGCGGGGGCGGCGCGTACGCCGCCTGCTGGGCCGTCTGCGGCTGCCACGACCGGTCGTGATGGGGCTCGGGAGTCCGTTCGCCCGGCCGGCGCGGTCCGCGACGACGGCCGCCGCGGTCGCCTTCGGGGCCCTGGCGGTGACGTTCGCGGTGGGCCTGGGCAGCACGCTGGTCGCGGTCAAGACGGGCGGCGACCCGGACCGCGGCGGCACCGTCACGGTCCACACGGTGGCCCGTCCGGCGCCCGGTGTCACAGGACCCCCGGAGCCGGCCGACCCGGCGAAGGTCGCCGCGGCGATCGAGGCGCGCCCGGACACCGCGTCCTTCCACCGGACCGCCAAGTCACAGCTGGGCGTGGCCGGTCTCAAGGGCGGCGTGCCCCTCGTCGCGTACGACGGCGACACCGCCGGCGCGGGTGCGGGCGCGACGATGGTGTCGGGGCGCTGGTTCAGCGGCCCCGGCGAGGCGGTCGCGGCCGCGCGCTTGCTGCAGGCCGTGGGGGTGCGGGTGGGGGAGACGCTCGCCGTGTCGGACCGGGGGCGCACCGTCCGGCTGCGGATCGTCGGCGAGGTCTTCGACCTCGGCGACAAGGGGATGGCCCTGCGCACCCACGCCTCGTCGGTCGCCGCGCTGGGGACGCGCTTCATGCCGGCCGACTTCAGCGTCGAGCTCACGGCCGGTACGGACCCTGCCCGTTACGCCGAGGAGCTGAACGCCGCCCTGACGCCGCTCGGCGCGTGGGCGGCGGTCACGGAGGCCGGCAAGTCCAGCGTGATCCTGGCGATGCAGGCACTGATCGCGATGCTCACGCTCATGCTGGTCGCCGTGGCCTGCCTGGGCGTGCTCAACACGGTGGTGCTCGACACCCGTGACCGGGTCCGGGACCTGGGCGTGTTCAAGGCCCTGGGAATGACCCCCCGTCAGACGGTCGTCCAGGTCCTCACCTCGGTGGGCGCGATCGGCCTGGTGGCGGGGGCGGTCGGGGTCCCGCTCGGCGTGGTGCTGCACCGCACGGTGATGCCGGCGATGGGGCGCGCGGTCGGCACCACGATCCCCGGCGCCCACATCGACGTGTACGGCACGCCGCTGCTCGCCACCCTCGCCCTGGCGGGAGTCGCGATCGCCGTCACGGGCGCGCTGGCCCCGGCGCTATGGGCGGCGCGGACACCGACGGCCCGGGCGCTGCGGACGGAGTGACAAAGGAGCGGTCCTCCCCGAGCTTGATCGCTAGGATGGCGCCGGTCGCCGAGGGCGTGATCTCGCCGTATGACAACGCCGGTCGCGCACCGGCGAGTCGGTGGTGATTCGCCCTCGGCGAGGGTGGAAGCGGTCTGGAGCCCTGGGGAGGCTGACGCTGTGAGGATCGTCCTGTTGGGGCCGGTCGGAGCCGGTACGGACGACGCGATGCCGATCGACGTCGGAGGGGTCCGGCTGCGGATGCTGCTGGCCCGGCTCGCGCTCGAAGGCGGCCGGCCGGTGTCCGTCGACGCGCTCGTCGACGGACTGTGGGGCACCGACTCCCCGGCCGAGGCGGGCAACGCCCTCCAGGCCCTGGCCTCCCGGCTGCGCAAGGCCCTGCGGGGGGCCGCCACCCTGGAGTCCGTGGCCGGGGGGTACCGCCTGTCGGTGCGCGACGAGGACGTGGACGCCCAGCGGTTCGAGGAACTGGCCGCGCGGGGCAAGCGTGAGCTGGCCGCCGGCCGCCTCGACGAAGCGGCGTCGGTGCTCGCCGAGGCGCTCGCGCTGTGGCGCGGCCCGGCCCTCGCGGACGTGCTGGACGCCCCGTTCGCCCGCGCCGCCGCCACGCGCCTCGACGACCTGCGCGCCGCCGCCGCGGAGGACCGTTTCGACGCGGAGCTACGACTCGGCCGCTACGCCGAAGTCCTCGCCGACCTCGAATCAGCAGGTGCCGAACGCCCGTTGAGCGAACGTGTCGCCGGTCTGCGGATGCGGGCGCTGTCCGCCGCGGGACGCCAGTCCGACGCCCTCGCCGTGTACGAGCGGATGCGCGGCCGACTCGGCGACGAACTGGGCGTCGACCCCTCGGTCGAGCTCCAGGAGATCCATCTGGCGCTGCTCCGAGGAGAGTTGACCGCACCGACGGCCCAAGCCGAGGCCGCGCCCAGCCGCCTCCCGGCCCGGCTCACCAGCTTCGTCGGCCGCCACCGCGAACTCGACCGGATCGCCGATCTGATGGCCGCCTCCCGCCTCGTCACCATCGTCGGCTTCGGCGGTGCGGGCAAGACCAGACTGTCGCTCGAAGCGGCGAGCCGGCACCGCGCCTGTCAACGGGGCCGCGTGTGGTTCGTGCCGCTGGCCGGCGTGGGCCCCGGGGACCGGCTCGCCGACGCGGTGCTCGGCACGCTCGGCTCCCAGGACGGGCGGCTCTACGACGCGGGGCGAGCGCAGGCGCCGGTCGACCGGCTGGCCGAACTCTTCGACGGGGGAGAGGCGGTCCTCGTCCTCGACAACTGCGAGCACCTCGTCGAGAAGGCCGCGGAACTCGCCGAGGAACTCCTCGACCGGCTGCCGCAGTTGAGGATTCTCGCCACCAGCAGGGAAGCGCTCGCCATCACCGGGGAGGCGCTGTGTCCCCTCGGCCCGCTGGAGCTTCCCACACCGTCGCGCGAGCTCGCCGAGGCCGCCGACTCGGCGGCGGTGCGCCTCTTCGTCGACCGTGCCGTCGGCGTCCGGCCGGGCTTCACGCTCGACGACCGCACGGTGGGAGCCGTGGTGGAGATCTGCCGCCGTCTCGACGGAATGCCGCTCGCGCTGGAACTGGCCGCGGCCAAACTGCGCGCGATGAGCGTGGACCAGATCGCGCACCGGCTCGACGACCGCTTCCGCCTGCTGACCTCGGGAAGCCGGACCGCGCTGCCCCGTCAGCGGACGCTGCTCGCGCTGGTCGAGTGGAGCTGGGACCTCCTCGACGAGCCCGAACGGGCCCTGGCCCGGCGGTTGTCGGTGTTCCCCGGCGGTGCCACGGTCGCCGCGCTCGAAGGGGTCTGCTCGGACGAGTCGCTGCCCGCCGACGACGTGCTGTACGTGCTCGGCTCCCTGGTCGAGAAGTCCCTGGTGACCGCCTCCGACGAGGAGGAGCCTCGCTATCGCATGCTGGAGACGGTACGCGCCTACGCGGCCGACCGGCTCGTCCAGGCCGGGGACGACGTCGCCCCGCGGTTCGCCGACCACTTCCTCGCGCTGGCCGAGGAGCTCGAACCCCTGCTCCGTACCGGCGAACAGCTGCGGGCGATCGCGGTCTTCGACGCCGAGCACGACAACATGGTCGCCGCGCTCCGGTCCATGCTCGACGCCCGGGACGCGCCGATGGCCTCCCGCTTCGTCCGGGCGATGTTCTGGTACTGGGGGATCAGAGGCATGACCACCCAGTTCGAGACCTTCCTCGGCGAGGTCATGGAGTTCGGCGACGCGCTGCCGCGCGAGGCGCGGCTGGCCTTCGGTCTCGTACGCAGCGCGGCGGGCGTCGCGGACGCCGAGGGCGCCGCCCCGCCTCCGGAGGAGGAGGCCGTCGACTCCGCGGAGGTGCTCGGCTTCCACCCGGCGCTGCCGCTGCTGCGCATGTCCCAGCTCGCCGGCGACGCCGACCGCGACCGCGGGCTCCAGCGGTCGCTGAACTCCCAGGACCCCTGGGTGCGGGCCAGTGCCTACTGGGCCCATGACTTCGTCCTGAGCGAGCAGGGGGACCGGGAGACGGGGGCCCACGCCCGGCGCGAGGCGCTGCGCGGCTTCGAGGAGGTCGGGGACCGCTGGGGGCTGGTGATGAGCCTGCTGCCCACGGGCTCGACCCACTCGCTGCGCGGCGAGCACGACCGGGCCCTCGTGGCGTTCGAGAGGGCCGTGGCGATCAGCTCCGAGCTGGGCACCGAGGAACACCTCCTGTGGACCAAGTACAGGCTCGCGATGGAGCGGATCCGGATCGGCGACCTGGACGGGGCCCTGCGGGACATCCACGCCGCGGAGCGGCAGGCCGAGGAACGCGGCCACCGGCGAGTGGAGGCCGGTCTGCTGCAGGTACGGGCCGTCGCCTACCGAGCCGCGGGCGATCTGGCCAGGGCCGACGAGGCGCTGGCCCGGATGGAGACGCTCGTGCGCTGGCTCCCCTACCCCGAGGAGACGTCCCGGGACATCATCGCGGCCGGCTGGATGGCGAACAGGCGCGCGGAGGGAGCGGTCGAAGAGGCCCGCGCGTTGCTTCCCCGGGCACTGCGCGGCTACACCGCTCGCGGCGACAGCAACGGCCTGGCCGGGATCGCACAGCAACTCGCCGCGCTGCTCTCCCTTGAGCAGGACCCCACCGGCGCGGCGACCGCTCTGGGGATGAGCCAGGCCATCCGTGGCGCTTTCGACGAGGGCGATCCGGAGCTGCGCGCACTGATCGCCGAACTCACCGAGCGCCTCGGAGAGGCCGCCTATCACGAGGCGTTCCTCGCCGGCGCCGGGATGCCGAGACAGGAAGCGCTGACCCGACTGAACGAGGAAGCGGGTCAGCCGAAGTCCTAGGGGGTGTCTTGTCGATCAGGCCGGATCGGGGAGCGGCGTCTGGTGCATGGGGCCTCCCCAGGCCCGCAGGGGCCGAGGGGACGGATCGCAA
>NZ_JBHWBS010000130.1:0-19009 GCF_042735655.1 Streptomyces sp. NPDC059567
GGACGGGGGTCCGGGCGTGGCGCGCAGCCATCGGAGCAGTCCTAGTGGACGACGCTGTAACTCCGCCAGGGAAGCGTGTCGGGCGCGATCGAATCGGACAGGGTCGTGGCGACGTAGATCGGCGTCGTCCCGCCCTTGCAGTCACGGGTCGTGTACAGCCAGATGTCGTTCAGCGTCCGGTTCTCGACCCGTGTCACGCCGTGGGGCGCGAGCCGGTGGCAGCCGTTGACGGAGGGGCTGGTCACGGTGATCACGACCTCGCGCTCGGTCTCGTAGGTGAGGGTGCCGACCGCGGTGCGGCCGAGGCCGGAGCAGCCCGCGACGGAGAGTGTCAGGAGCGCGGCCCCGGCGGCGGTGCCGAGACGCCGGTGAACGGACATGGCGTTTCCTCGTCTGTCGGGCGAAGGCGGCAGAAGCCCTGTTCCCCGTCACCCTGCCGCCTGCCGGACGGGCTGTCACCCGGTGCTGGGCCGCCCGGGCGAAGCGGCACGAGACCCCGTTGTCAGACCCCACCCGTAAGGTCGGAGATCCAGTCGGATTCCTTCGCGGAACGGGAGGTGAGCAGCGCCGTGACCCACACCTGGCAGACCAGTGCCGCCGTCTTCCTGCCCGCCGCCCTGCCCCGCGACGGCAGGGTCGCCTTCTGGGCCCCGGACGGGGACGAGCTGCCCGTGGTGACGCCCGCCGACGGGAGCCCGGTGACGGGGGCGCAGACGCCCGAGCCCGGAGGGGCCGGCACGAGCGGCTCAGGCGATCCCGGTCCGCGGGCCGGTGAGCTCACCGTCGTACGGCGACACGGTGCCGGAGTCCGCAGCCGCAAGGTTCCCGCCGTGATCCTCGGCGTCGCCGAGGCCCTGCCGCATCTGGTCGGAGCCCGCCACCACCCGGCCGCCCACCCCGCCACCGCCTGCTGGGGCGCCGCCGCCCTGCATGCCCTTCAGCTCATCGCCCGGGGGCGGCTTCTGCCCGGGCTCACGGCCGACGACCTGGACGCCTGGCGCGCGGGACCGCTGGACGCGGACGACATCGCCCACCTGCGGGCCGTCGCCGCCGCCATGCCCCCCGAAGGCCACGCCGTGCCCGCCCCCGGCCTCAGCCCGCTCCAGCTGCCCGAGCCCGAGGCGCTCGTGCGCGCCTTCCTGGACGCGGTCGCCGACACTCTGCCCCGTACCCCCGCCGCGGCCCACGCGGCCGGCGCGCCGTTCGCCGCGCGTACGGCGCAGCACCTGCCCCGCGCGCGTGCCTGGGCGACCGAGGCCGCCGCCGGCATGGACGCGGGAGTCCGGGTCTCGCTCCGCCTCGACCTCGCCGGATACGAACTCTTCGACATCGCCGAGGAGGGCGGCGACGAGCGGCAGGCCGCCGCGGCCCTGCTCCAGATCGCCGCGACCTGCGCCGCGTTCGAGGTGGACGGAATGCGGGCGGACATCGTGATGGCCCGGACGGCGACGGCGCTCGCCGCGTGGGCGGGGCGGACGGAGGTGACCTCCGAGGACGTACGGCAGGCCGCGCTGCTCGCCCTCCCCCACCGCAGGCGGCGGAACCCCTTCGACGCGCCGGGGCTCGACGAGGACAAGCTCGACGAGACGCTGGAGCAGTTCAAGGGCGAGGACGGGGACGACGATCCCGACCCAGGGCCCGACGGCGGACCGGACGGTGGCCCCGGCGGCGGCGTTCCGCCCCAGGGCGAAGGGCCGGACGACAGCGCGCCCCAGGACACCCGTTCGGACGAGACACCCGCGCCCGCTCCGGGCGGGGCCGGCGGCGCCGGTGAGCGGGCCGCCGTCAAGGCCGCCGAACCCTTCCGTACGAAGATGCTCAGCGTGCCCGGACTCGGCGAGGGGGCGGCCGGGCGCCGCTCCCGGGCCCGTACCGAACACGGCAGGACGACCGGTTCCGTACGGCCCCGGGGCGCGCTGACCAAGCTCCACCTGGCCGCGACCGTGCATGCCGCGGCCCCGCACCAGAAGGCGCGCGGACGGACCGGCCCCGGGCTGGTGGTCCGCCGGGACGATCTGCGGCAGGCGACCCGCGAGGGCCGCGAGGGCAATCTCGTGCTCTTCGCCGTGGACGCCTCCGGCTCGATGGCGGCCCGGCAGCGGATGAGCGCGGTGAAGGGCGCCGTGCTCTCGCTGCTGCTCGACGCCTACCAGCGGCGCGACAAGGTCGGCCTGGTCACCTTCCGGGGGCGGGACGCCGAGGTGGCGCTGCCGCCGACCTCGTCCGTGGACGCGGCCGCCGCACGGCTCGAACAGCTCCCGACGGGCGGCCGCACGCCCCTGTCGGCGGGGCTCCTCAAGGCCCATGACGTCCTGCGCGTCGAGCGCCTGCGCGACCCCTCGCGCCGCCCCCTGCTCGTCGTCGTGACCGACGGCCGGGCGACCGGCGGCGGCGCGGACCCGGTGGCGCTCGCCGCCCGCGCGGCGCGGCTGCATGCCTCCGAGGGCACCGCGGCCGTCGTCGTGGACTGCGAGACCGGGCCCGTCCGGCTCGGGCTCGCCGGGGAGCTCGCCCGCGAACTGGGCGGCACCGCCGTGACCTTGGACGAGCTGCGCGCCGACTCGATCGCCGGGCTCGTCAGAGACGTACAGGCAGGACAGACAACCAGGAGGGCCGCGTAATGCCGCAGGGACAGCCGACCGTCGTTCCCGACGACGGTCTCACCACCCGTCAGCGCCGCAACCGTGCGCTGGTGATGGTGCACACGGGCGTCGGCAAGGGGAAGTCGACCGCAGCCTTCGGCATGGCGCTGCGCGCCTGGAACCAGGGCTGGCCGATCGGGGTGTTCCAGTTCGTCAAGTCCGCCAAGTGGAAGGTCGGCGAGGAGAACGCCCTCAAGGCGCTCGGCGAGACCGGCAAGGGCGGCACCGTCACCTGGAACAAGATGGGCGAGGGCTGGTCCTGGATCCAGCGCGAGGTCGCCGAGGGCGAGCAGTCGCACGAGGACAAGGCGCGCGAGGGCTGGGAGCAGGTCAAGCGGGACCTCGCCGAGGAGAAGTACAAGTTCTACGTCCTCGACGAGTTCGCCTACCTGCTGCACTGGGGCTGGATCGACACCAAGGAGGTCGTCGAGGTCCTGCGCGACCGGCCCGGTCACCAGCACGTCGTCATCACCGGCCGCAACGCCCCGCAGGAGCTGGTGGACTTCGCCGACCTGGTCACGGACATGTCGAAGGTGAAGCACCCGATGGACGCGGGTCAGAAGGGCCAGCGGGGCATCGAGTGGTAGCACGTCTCGTCATCGCCGCGCCGTCCTCCGGCGCGGGCAAGACCACGGTCGCGACCGGCCTGATGGCCGCGTTCGCCGGCCGTGGTCTCGCGGTCTCCCCGCACAAGGTCGGCCCCGACTACATCGACCCGGGCTACCACGCCCTGGCCACCGGCCGGCCGGGCCGCAACCTCGACGCGTACATGTGCGGCACGGGCCTGATCGCGCCGCTCTTCGAGCACGGGGCGCGCGGCTGCGACCTGGCGGTCGTCGAGGGCGTCATGGGGCTGTACGACGGCGCGGCCGATCAGGGCGAGCTGGCGTCCACGGCGCAGGTGGCGAAGCTGCTCAAGGCACCGGTGGTGCTGGTCGTGGACGCCTCGTCGCAGTCGCGGTCGGTGGCCGCGCTGGTGCACGGGTTCGCCTCGTGGGATCCGGAGGTGCGGATCGGCGGGGTGATCCTGAACAAGGTCGCGACGGACCGGCACGAGCATCTGCTGCGGGAGGCGCTCGGGGAGTCGGGGGTGCCGGTGCTCGGGGTGCTGCGGAGGGCGCCTGCCGTCGCAACTCCATCACGACACTTGGGCCTTGTGCCGGTGGCGGAGCGGCAGGCCCAGGCCGTCGAGGCGGTTGCCGCGCAGGCGGAGCAGGTGCGCCAGGGGTGCGACCTGGATGCGCTCATGGCGCTTGCGCGGTCGGCGCCTCCGCTGCACGACGAGGCGTGGGATCCTGCCTTCGCGGGGCGGCTGACCGCCGGTGGGTGGGTTGTGCCCACCCTCCCCCAGACTTCGTCCGGGGGTACCCCCACCGCCCCAGCGGGACGAATGCCCACAACAAGGCCAGTGGTGGCTGTAGCTGGTGGGGCTGCTTTTACGTTTTCTTATGCCGAGCATGCCGAGTTGCTGACCGCCGCCGGGGCGGACGTCGTCACGTTCGATCCGTTGCGGGAAGAGGCCCTCCCCGAGGGGACGAGCGGGCTCGTCATAGGCGGTGGGTTTCCCGAGATGTACGGGGCCGAGCTGTCCGCCAACGAGCCGTTGCGGAAGGCCGTCGCCGAGCTCGCCGCGTCCGGGGCTCCGATCGCCGCCGAGTGTGCCGGGCTGCTGTATCTCGCGCGGTCGCTCGACGGGACGCCGATGTGCGGGGTGCTCGACGCGGACGCGCGGATGTCGGAGCGGCTGACGCTCGGGTACCGGGACGCCGTGGCGGTGAGCGACAGTTCGCTCGCCGCGACGGGAACGCGGATGCGGGGTCACGAGTTCCACCGGACCGTGATCGAGCCGGGCGCCGGGCCGAACGCGGCCTGGGGGCTGCGGCAGCCGGAGCGGCGGGTCGAGGGCTTCGTACAGCAGGGGGTGCACGCGAGTTATGTGCACACCCACTGGGCGGGTGCTCCTGAGGCCGCCGTGCGCTTCGTGGAGCATTGCGCGAAGGGTCCCGCCGCATGAGATCAACCGCCGGAGGCGCCCACCACGAGCCAGATGAAGGCCACGCCCGCCACCGTGCAGAACAGGGTGGAGCGGGCCGGGTGTTCGTGGTGGGCCTCGGGGAGGATCTCGGCGGCGGCGAGGTAGAGCAGGGCGCCGCCGAAGAACCCGAGATAGCTGCCGAGCAGTTCCTCCGGAAGGGTGAACAGCAGGGTGGACGCGGCGCCGACGATCGGTGCGAGCGCGTCCAGGATCAGCATCGTGATCGCTTTGCGACGGGCGTTCCCGTACAGGCTGGTGATCGTGTACGTGTTGAATCCGTCGGCGAAGTCGTGGGTGATGACGGCGAGCGCGACGGTGGCGCCCATGCCTCCGCCGACCTGGAAGGCGGCGCCGAGCGCGATGCCGTCCATGAGGCTGTGGGCGACCATCGCGGCGGCCGCGGTGAGTCCGACCTGGGGCACCCTCTCGTCGGCACCGACCCCGTGCGCGGCCTGACGGACCGCAAGCAGCCGTTCCACGACGTGGGCGAGGAGGAAGCCGCCCACGAAGAGCAGCAGGGCCTGCGGCACGCCGAAGACCTTCTCTCCCGAGGCCTCCATGGCCTCCGGCAGGAGGTCGAGGCCGACGACGCCCAGCATCAGGCCGCCGGCGAGGCCGAGGACGAGGTGGCGCCGGTCGGTGACGCGCTGCGCCGTCCAGCCGCCGAAGAGCGTCATGAGGAACGCGCCGAGCGCGACGAATACGGCCATGCGCCCTTGCTATCCGATCGTGCGCGTCTCGCGCACATCACAAGGGCCGGCGTGGGGAGGCTGGTCGCATGATCACGGTGATCGGGAGCAGTGCGGGAGCCGACGCGGGCTCCTGGGCGGGCGAGGCGGCCCTGGTGGTGGACGTGCGGGGCGACGAGTTGACGGACACGGAACTCGACCTGGTCGAGAAGCACGTGTCCGGGGGCGGGACGCGGGTGGTCGTGCGGGTGCTGGGTGACCCGGGATTCTTCGGGGTCGTACGCACGTTGGAGGAGCGCTTCGGAGCCGCGGAGCTCGAGGTGCGGCCGGGGCCGACGGCGGTGGGGCTGGCGTTCGCGCGCCTCGGTCTGCCGTGGGACGACGCCTTCGTGGTGGACGGCGCGGAGGTGCGCGGCCATGCGCTGAACCGGGCCGTGAACGTGTGCCGGGCCCATCCCAAGGTGGCCGTGCTGCCCGGGCCCGGGGTGGGCCCGGCGGAGTTGGGCGCCGAGCTGGTGCACCGGGTGGCGTCGCGGACGCTGGTGGTGTTCTCGGCGCTGGGCGATCCCTTCCGCGAGCGCTTCGAGCGGGTGGAGCCCGCGGAGGCGATGTGCCGGAGCTGGGAGGGGGTGAGCCTGGTCCTGTGTCTTGACGAGTCACGGGCGGAGGGGCCTCCCCCGACGGTGACGGGGCCGCTCACCGGGCCCGGCCGTTGGGCGCTGCCGGACGGGGAGTTCGGGGCGGACGGCGTCGACGGCGGGTCCGTGCTGCCGTACGAGGCGCGGGCGCTGGCGCTCGCGCGGCTGGGGCCGCGGGCCGGGGATCTGGTCTGGGACATCGGTAGGGGCTGCGGCTCGGTCGCGGTCGAGTGCGCCCGGCTCGGCGCGGCGGTGGTCGCGGTGGAGAAGACGGCGGCCGGTGTCGAGCGGATCCGGGCGAACACGGCCGCGCACGGTGTGGAGGTGCGGGCGGTGCACGGCGCGGCGCCGACGGTGCTGTCCCATCTGGCCGATCCGGACGGGGTGTTCATCAGTGGTGGCGGCAGCGAGCTGAGGTCGATCGTGCTGACGGCGGCCCGGCGAGCTCGGCGTGCGGTGGTGGTGGCGGTGACCGCTCTGGAGCAGGTCGCGCCGGTCCGTTCGGCGCTGGCGTGCTGCGGATTCGAGGCCGAGGGCGTGCTGCTGCAGTCCCAGCGGCTGCTCGCGCTGCCGGACGGTTCCTCGGCGATGGCGCCGACGGCGCCCGTGTTCCTGGTGTGGGGTACGCGATGAGCGGGGCGGCGGTGGGGGTCGGGGCCCGCTCGGGGGTGCCGGTGGACGAGGTACTCGACCTGGTCGCGGAGGCGCTGCGGGAGGCGGGGCTCACGGGTTCGGACGTGACGGCGCTCGCCACGCTGGAGGCGCGGGCGGCGGAGCCGGGGATCGTGGGCGCGGCCGGGCGGCTGGGCGTGCCCCTGCGGGCCTACGGGGCGGAGGCGCTGGCCGCCGTGTCCGTACCGCATCCGTCGCGGGCTCCTCTGGCGGCGACGGGGACGGGGTCGGTGGCGGAGGCGGCGGCGCTGCTCGCGGCGGGTCCGGGGGCCGAACTCGTCGTACCGAAGCGGAAATCGAGGCGCGTGACGTGCGCTATCGCCCGATCCCTCCCGATTCGCCCGAACGAAGATGCCTCCGCCGCACGGTTGTTGCCTCAGGGACAGGGGTACATCGCTGGTCAGACGGAGCCCCGTACACCCCCCACTCACCACCCGACGGCGGCCATGGATATCCACGCGCACACAGACGTCCACGATCTGCGCCACCACGGTGACGCGGAGGTACGGGACGAGAAGCTGATCGACCTCGCGGTCAACGTCCGCACGAACACGCCGCCGGAGTGGCTGCGCGAGCGGATCGCCGACTCCCTCACCAGTCTTGCGCTCTACCCGGACGGGCGGGCGGCGCGCGCCGCCGTCGCCGAGCGGCACGATGTGCCGGCCGGGCGGGTGCTGCTCACGGCCGGGGCGGCGGAGGCGTTCGTGCTGCTCGCACGGGCTCTGCCGGTGCGGCGGCCGGTGGTGGTGCATCCACAGTTCACCGAGCCGGAGGCGGCGCTGCGGGACGCCGGGCACGAGGTGGGCCGGGTGCTGCTGCGCGAGGAGGAGGGCTTCCGGCTCGATCCCGCGGCGGTTCCGGAGGACGCGGACCTGGTGATGATCGGGAACCCGACGAACCCCACGTCGGTGCTGCACCCCGCGGAGACGATCGCCTCGCTGGCGCGTCCCGGCCGGACGCTGGTGGTGGACGAGGCGTTCATGGACGCGGTGCCGGGCGAGCGGGAGTCGCTGGCCGGGCGGACGGATGTGCCGGGCCTGGTGGTGCTGCGGAGCCTCACGAAGACCTGGGGTCTCGCCGGCCTGCGGATCGGCTACGTGCTCGCGCAGCCGGAGACGATCGAGACCCTCGCCGCGGCGCAGCCGCTGTGGCCGGTGTCCACTCCGGCGCTGGTGGCGGCGGAGGCGTGCATGTCGCGGGCGGCGCTCGCGGAGGCGGAGCTCGCGGCGCACCGGATCGGGGTGGAGCGCGCGCATCTGCTGGCGGGGCTCGCGGAGTTCGACGAGGTCAGAGCGGTCGCGGCGGCGGAGGGCCCGTTCGTCCTGATCCGGGTCCATCGCGCGGACGAGGTAAGGGAGCGGCTGCGCGCCCTGGGCTTCGCGGCGCGGCGCGGTGACACCTTCCCGGGCCTGGACCGGAACTGGCTCCGGCTCGCGGTCCGGGACCGGGTCACGACGAACCGCTTCCTGCAGGCCCTGGACCAGGCCCTGCTGATCACGGGCTGAGCGCGGGGAGGGCGGTGTCGTCGCCACCGCCCTCCGCGGTCGTTCCCCCTGAGGCCCCCCTCGGGTCGGTCAGCCGCGGGCGCGGCTGCGCGCCAGGACGAAGGCGCCGCCGCCCAGGCCGAGCAGGACGACGGCGCCGCCTGCCAGGTACGGGGTCGTCGAGCTGCCACCGGTCGCGGCGAGGTTCTGACCGGCCGGGTCGGAGCCGCCGTTCTGGGTCTTCACACCGCCGGCGTCGGTCGGCTCGGCCGAGGGCTCCTTCGAGGGCTGCTCGCTCGGCTGCTCCGTGGGCTTCTCGGTCGGCTTCTCGGTCGGCTTCGTGCCCTTCGGCGTCTCGCAGGTCGCCTCCGCGAGGGTCACCACGCCCTTGACCTCGGCCACACCCAGCTTCAGCGGGTTGACCTCCACCTTCAGCTCCAGGGCGGTCGCGGCCGCGGTGCGCGAGGTGGTGGAGGTGCGGGACAGGTCGAGGGTCACGTCACCGACGCCCGGCACGGAGACCTTGGTCTGCCCGGCCGTCGACAGCGTGGTCTTCTTGCCGAAGACGGTCACGTGTCCGAGGACGTTGGCCTCGGCGACGGGCTGCTTGCCCGTCTCGCAGACCGCGTCGGCCGTGACCTTCTTGACCTCGATCAGGGAGAGCGCCCGGATACCGGGGACGTGGACCCGCGCCTTGACCAGGTTCACGTGCCCCTCGGCCTTGTTCTTCTCGACCGTGGCCGTCGATGTGGCGACGTCCGCCCGCAGGATGCTGATCGGCTTGCCGCCCTCGGCGCCGTCCACCTTCACGGTCAGCGCGGTCTTGTCCTCGCTCTCCGGCGCCTTGACCTCGTTGAGGGAGGTCCGCAGCGGCACGTCCACCGTCTTGTCGAGCAGGGAGACGTCGAGACCGGCCCGCAGGACGACGGCGGTCGCGCGGCCTTCGCCGCCGGTGGCGTGCGCCGCGGGGGCCAGGAGGACCACGGGCCCGACGGCCAGCGCGGCGACGGTCGCGGCGGCGGCGGTGCGGCGTACGGGCGCGCGGAAGGTGTTGCTGTTCAAGATGGTGGAACCCCCACAAGAGACATGGCGTCGCCGGCCGCTCACCACGGGGACACGGGCTCGACGCGGCGTCGGCGACTTGAGACACCCGAATCTTTACGCACTGAGAGTGAACCGACAGACACCTGACGTGAGTTCACTCCAAAGGGGGGTTTCCGCGCCCATATTCGATTCTTTCGGCACACGCGTTCCCGCGCGCCCCGCGCGTTGCACAGTGCGCGGGCACGCACGCAAGGTGTTCCAACGAGGTGCGCCGTCGTCGGGTAACGGATCGTCAACCCGACGCATCATCGGGGGCCTTGCTCAGGTGGCACGCCAGTAGCCGAGGGAGTGCACCCGCTCCTTGGGGAGCGCGAGCTCCTTGCGCACGTACGTGGCGAGGGTGCGGGTGGTCGCCGTGTCGCAGGCGATCCAGACGTACGGGTCGCTCCCGAGCAGCTCCGGCAGCTCGGCCCGCACACGCTCGACGAGCGCCGTGCCGCCACCCTGCCGCGGCACCCGGCGGACCTCGTGGCGCTCGGCGTCGAGGCGCAGCGGGAGCTCCTCGTCGGCGTCGTGGGAGGTCTCGAACCAGAGGGTGGCCGGAACGTCGGGCGACGAGTCGAGGAGGGAGTTGATGGCGGGCAGCGAGGCCGGGTCGCCGATCACGAGCAGCCGCTCGGGGCGCGGCTCGGGGGCGGCGAAGCCGGTGCCCTGCAGGGTCGCCTCGATGGTGTCGCCGGGGGCGCAGGTGCGGGCCCAGTCGCTGGCCGCGCCCTCATGGAGGGCGAACTCCAGGCTGAACGTTCCGGCGTCCACGTCCGGGTCGACCAGGGTGTAGGCGCGCTGGTGCGGCTTGCCCGCGTTCTCGAACCAGAGCCGTACCCACATCGTCGGGTGGACGCCGACGGCGGCGAGGAGGCCGCCGTCCGTCATGTGCACCCGGCGGTAGTGCTCGGTGAGCTGCTCGGCCCCCGTCACCGTGAATGTGAAGTCCCGACCCCGGAACAGCTTGAGAACGACACCTTCCCAGCCATGCCCCACCGCACTCTCCTCCCCTGCGAAGCTGTAGATTAATTTAGGTCAGCCTAACCTAATAAGCACGGATGGGATCGGGATCGGATTGAGCGTCGAGGTCTACCGGGACAACTGGGGCATTCCACACCTGCGGGCCGCCGATCCCGATGAATTGTCCTTCGCCCAGGGGCGGGTGACCGCCGTGGACCGCGCCTGGCAGCTGGAGGTCGAGCGGCACCGGGCACAGGGCACCACGGCCTCCTTCCTCGGCACGGGTGAGACCGCCTGGGACACCTTCGTACGGCGGGCCCGGCTCGCCGACACCGCGCGCCGCTGCTTCGACCGGCTGGACACCGCGACGGCGCGGTGGGTACGGGCGTACGTGGACGGGATCAACGAGGGTCTGCCGGAAGGCGCCCGCCGGGCATCCGAGTTCGCGCGGACGGGGCTCACGCCCGGGCGCTGGGAACCGTGGACGCCGCTCGCGGTCTGGCTCTCCACCCACATCCTCTTCGCGGGGATGCCCACCAAGCTGTGGCGGGAGGAGGTCGCGCGCCGGCTCGGCGAGGAGTGGACCGGGCTGTTCGCCACGGACGGACCGGGGACGGCCGGCTCCAACGGCTGGGTGGTCTCCGGCGACCGGACGGCGAGCGGCGCGGCGATCGTGGCGGGCGATCCGCACCGCTTCATCGAGGCCCCCGGTGTGTACCAGCAGATCCGGCTGGCCTGCCCCGAGTTCGACGTGGTGGGCTTCGCCGTGCCGGGCGTCCCCGGACTGCCCCACTTCGGGCACGCGGGGCGGGTGGCCTGGGCGATCACCAACGCGATGGCCGACTACCAGGACCTGTACCGGGAACGGCTGCGACGGACCGCGGACGGCGGCGTGGAGGCCCTCGGCCCGGAGGGCTGGCGACCGGCGACGGCGCATGTGGAGACGGTGGAGGTCGCGGGCGCGGACCCGGTCGAGATCGAGGTGATCGAGACGGCGCGCGGACCGGTGATCATCGGCGCGGACCGCGGTTCCGATGCGGACTCGGGCTCCTGGGACGCGATCAGTCTGCGGTACCCGCCGAGGGTGACCGGCGAGCTGGGCTTCCGTGTCCTGCCGGCGCTGCTCGCCGCCCGTACCGTCGCGGACGTGGACCGGGCGGCCGACGGCTGGATCGAACCGGTCAACGTCCTCCAGGCGGCGGACGTGGACGGCGGCCTGCTGCACCGGGTCGCCGGGTACGTCCCCGTACGCGACCGCGCCAACTCCCTCCGGACCGTGCCGGCCTGGGAGGCCGCCCACGCCTGGCAGGACGGCGCGCAGGCCCCGACGCCCCGCGCGGACGTCGAGGGCCACGCCGTCATGGCCAACGCGCGGGGGCTCGCGGCCCCGCTGGGCGCGGAGTTCGCCCCCCGGCACCGGGCGGAGCGGATCGCCGCACTGCTCGACGGCTCGAAGACCTGGACGCCGGAGGCGATGGCCACCGTCCACACGGACACCGACAACCCCTCGGCGGCGCCCCTGCTGGAGGCGGTCCGGGCCGCGGGCGCCCCCGGCGAGCACGCGCCCGCGCCGCTCTCCCCCGCCGCGCTCGCCGTCCGCGCCCGCCTGCTCGGCTGGGACCGGCGGATGGACGCGGACAGCGTCGACGCGGGGCTGTACGCCGCCGTGCGCGGGGCCGTCGTGCGACGGGTCGCCGGGCACCCGGCGTTCGCGGCGCTGCGGGAGCCCGCGCCGCACCCCGCGGTGTTCCAGCCGTGGCTCGCGCTCGGGCCGCGCGTGGCCTTCGCCCTGGAGACGCTCCTCACCACCGGACCCGTACCGGCCGCGGACATCGCGGAGATCGTCCGGGCGGCCCTCGAAGAGGTCGCCTCCGGCGAGGAGCCGCCCGCCTGGGGCGTGACGCACCGGCTCGCGCCGTGGCAGGCGCTTCCCGACCCCGACCCCGAGGCCACCGACGCGCGGTGGCCGGGACTGGGCGGGGACCACGACTGCGTGCTGTCCACGTCCAGCGTGCCCGGGTTCACCGACCGCAGCGGCCGGGCCTCGGCCGCCCGCTACGTCTGGGACCTCGCCGACCGCGACAACAGCCTCTGGGTCGTGCCGTTCGGCGCCTCCGGCGTCGCCGGGGAGGCCCACCACCACGACCAACTCCCCTTGTGGCTGCGGGGCGAACTCGCCCCCGTCACCACCGACTGGCACCACCTCACCAAGGAGCTCCCCCGTGACGACCACTGAGTCGAGACAGGCCAGACAGCCGGCCCACCTCCAGACCGTCGAGGGCTTCGGCACCGTCCGGATCGACCCCGTCGACCCGGACGGCGACGCCGCCCTCATCCACGGCTGGGTCAACCAGGACCGCGCCCGGTTCTGGGGCATGGGCGGGACGACCGTCGACCAGGTGCGGGACATCTACGCGCACCTGGACTCGCTCACCACCCACCACGGCTTCCTGGTCCGCCGCGACGGCGAGCCGGTGGCGCTCTTCCAGACGTACGAGCCCGAGGCCGACCGGGTCAGCGAGTGCTACGAGGTGCTGCCCGGCGACATCGGCATGCACATCCTGATCGCCCCGGCCGCCACCCCCGAACCCGGCTTCTCCGCCAAGCTGTTCATCGCGCTGAACGACTTCGCGATGACCGGCCGCACCCGTGCCGTCGCCGAGCCGGACGCCGACAACGAGAAGGCGATCGCCCGGCTGGTGCGCGCCGGGTTCGAGCTGGGCCCGGAGGTCGTGCTGCCGGAGGTGGACCTCCCGGAGGTCTTCATCCCGGAGAAGAAGGCGCGGCTCGCGTTCCTGACCCGCTGACGGGTACGGGCCCGGTGCCGCGGCACCGGGCCCGCGGACGCCGGGAGGGCGCCCCCTCAGCCGATGACGCGGCCGTTCACGATGACCCGCCGCGGCGCCGCGAGCACGCGGACGTCCGCCCGCGGATCCTGCTCGTAGACGACGAGGTCCGCCGGGGCGCCCTCCTCCAGGGAGGGCCGGCCCAGCCAGGCACGGGCGGCCCAGGCCGTCGCCGAGAGGGCCTCCAGCGGGGGGATGCCGGCCTTGACCAGTTCCTCGACCTCGGCCGCGACCAGGCCGTGGGCCAGGGAGCCGCCCGCGTCCGTGCCGACGAAGACCGGGACGCCCGCGTCGTACGCCGAGCGGACCGTGTCGTACCGGCGCTCGTACAGCCGTCGCATATGCGCCGACCAGCGCGGGAACTTCTTCTCGCCGCCTTCGGCGAGCTTGGGGAACGTGGCGATGTTGACGAGCGTCGGGACGATCGCGACGCCCCGCTCGGCGAAGAGCGGGATCGTCTCCTCGGTGAGTCCGGTGGCGTGTTCGATGCAGTCGATGCCCGCCTCCACCAGGTCCCGCAGCGAGTCCTCCGCGAAACAGTGCGCGGTGACCCGTGCTCCGAGCCGGTGGGCCTCGGCGATCGCCGCCTCGACCTCGGCGCGGGGCCAGCAGGCTCCCAGATCGCCCGCGTCCCGGTCGAGCCAGTCCCCGACGAGCTTGACCCAGCCGTCGCCGCGCCGCGCCTCCTGTGCCACGTACGCGACCAGCTCCGGGGGCTCGATCTCATGGGCGTAGTTACGGATGTAGCGGCGGGTCCTGGCGATGTGGCGGCCCGCACGGATGATCTTCGGCAGGTCCTCGCGCTCGTCGATCCAGCGGGTGTCGGAGGGCGAGCCGGCGTCCCGGATCAGCAGCGTGCCCGCGTCACGGTCGGTCAGCGCCTGCTTCTCGCTGGTGACGTCGTCGACCGGGCCGTGCTGGTCCAGGCCGACATGGCAGTGCGCGTCGACGAGCCCCGGCAGGGCCCAGCCCTCCACCGTCAGGGCGTCGCCGGACGGCCGGGTGTAGGTGATCCGCCCGTCGACCGCCCACAGCTCGTCCCGCACGTCCTCCGGGCCGACGAGCACCCGCCCCTTCACATGCAGCACCACGTGATCGCTCATATCTGCACTCTACGAGGGGCGGGCGCCCCCTCGAACGGTGGTCGTCCGTCGATCGCCGCACCGAAGCGGAGACAAGGGCCGGGAGGGCCGCTCGGTACCCTGAACCGACGCTCCACCAGCACCGAACCGATCCGAAGAAGGCACCGCCGTGACCGTGACACACCCGCTTCTGGACCTGGCCCCGCTGACCGCCGCGCACTTCGCGTCCATCGAGCGACGGGTCGCCGCCCTCCTCTCGACCGAGCAGGACGTGGTGATCACCCAGGGCGAGGCGCTGCTGCCCCTGGAGGGGTGCATCCGCAGCGGGGCCCGGCCCGGCTCGACGGCGCTGAACATCGTCACGGGGCCGTACGGCCAGACCTTCGGCAACTGGCTGCGGGACTGCGGCGCCACGGTCGTGGACCTCGAGGTGCCCTTCCACACGGCGGTGACGGCCGCGCAGGTGGAGCAGGCGCTGGCCGACCACCCGGAGATCGACTTCGTCTCGCTGGTGCACGCGGAGGCGGCGACCGGCAACACCAATCCGGTCGCCGAGATCGGCGCGGTCGTGCGGGCGCACGGCGCGCTGTTCTACCTGGACGCCGTGGCGTCGATCGGCGCCGAGCCGGTGCTGCCGGACGCGTGGGGCGTCGACATGTGCATCATCGGCGCGCAGAAGGCGATGGGCGGTCCTGCCGGCGTCTCGGCGGTATCGGTCAGCGAGCGCGCGTGGGAGCGTTTCGCCGCCAACCCGCGGGCGCCGCGCCGCTCGTACCTCTCCCTCCTGGACTGGAAGGAGCGCTGGATCGACGGCGGCCGCAAGGCGCTGCTGCACGCTCCGGCTCAGCTGGAGATGCTGGCCCTGGAGGCGTGCGTGGAGCGGATCGAGGCCGAGGGCCTGGACGCGCTGATGGCCCGTCACTCCGCCGCGGCCGCCGCGACCCGCGCGGGCGTCCTGGCCCTGGGCGGCGGTCTGGAGCCGTACGTCCGGGACGCGAAGGACGCGGCCCCGGTCGCGACGACACTGCGCTCCCCGGCGGGCGTGGACGCCTCGGAGCTGGTCGCGAAGGCGCTGGCGGCCGATCCGTCGCTGCCGCTGATCGCGGGCGGCGGGGCGCTGTCGAAGGAGATGATCCGGGTCAACCACTACGGCGTGGACGCGACTCCGGGCGCGGTCCAGTCCTCGCTGGCGGCGCTGGGCGCCGCGCTCGGCGAGACGGGCCGCCCGGTGGACCTGGAGGCCGCCCGCCGGGCGGTCACGGAGGCGTGGGGCGCCCGCTAGGACTCTCGGCGATACACGGGAAACGGGCGGGGCCTGCGGGCCCCGCCCGTTTCGTATGCCCGCGCCATGAGCCGGCCATTGCCCGCACGATGCACCACCCCTCGCGCCATTCGCCCCGGGCTCCGACTCCAGTGAATACCGAGGAAATTCCGGCACGCATTCTCCGGAAGCATTCTCCAAGCGAATTCCCCTATACCTTCCGCAGTTCTTCTGCCCGGATTCCCCGACCTCAAACGCCAAGATTTCATCAGCGTTCCTCTCGCATTCCGGTCCTGTGATCGACTCCACATCGCGTCCGATTTGCTCAGATATATACGGGCAAAAGGGCCGGGATTCACGCCCGCGCGAATAACACATCGCGCAGCTCCGGCACACCCTACTCCCCCGTGCAATCCAAGAAATTGCTCGGTAAATTCCCTCGCCATGACCGCAGTACAAGCAGCCACGACTCTGACTCTGGAAAGCCCGCGCGTGGAGGACGGAACGGCGATGTGGCGCATCGCCCGCGATTCCGAGGTCCTGGACCTGAACTCCCCGTACAGCTATCTGCTGTGGTGCCGCGACTTCGCCGCCACTTCGCTGGTCGCGCGCGGCGCCGACGGCGAGCCGGTCGCTTTCGTCACCGGATACCTGCGCCCGGACCGCCCGGGCACCCTCGTCGTCTGGCAGATCGCCGTCGACGCGGACCACCGCGGTCGGGGCCTGGCCGGTGTGCTGCTCGACGCGCTCACCTCGCGGGTCGCCCCCGCCGCGGTCGAGACGACCGTCACCCCGGACAACACGGCCTCCGGCCGGCTCTTCACCGCCTACGCCGTACGGCACGGGCTCCCCCTGGAGCGCGAGGTCCTCTTCGACGGGGGCCTGTTCCCCGACACGTCCGGCGGCGCCGGGCATCTGCCCGAAGTACTGCACCGCATCGGCCCCTTCCCCCACACCGGAGCTTCGCTGTGACCATCACCCCGCCCGAACTGAGCGTCTTCGAGACCCTTGAGTCGGAGGTGCGCAGCTACTGCCGCGGCTGGCCCACCGTCTTCGACCGCGCGCAGGGGGCCCGCCTCACCGACGAGGACGGCCACACGTACCTGGACTTCTTCGCGGGCGCCGGCTCGCTCAACTACGGCCACAACAACCCCGTACTGAAACGGGCGCTGATCGACTATCTGGAACGCGACGGGATCACCCACGGTCTCGACATGGCGACCACCGCCAAGCGGACCTTCCTGGAGACCTTCCAGGAGGTCGTGCTGCGGCCGCGCTCGCTGCCGTACAAGGTGATGTTCCCGGGGCCGACCGGCACCAACGCCGTGGAGTCCGCGCTGAAACTGGCCCGGAAGGTGAAGGGCCGCGAGTCGGTAGTCTCCTTCACCAACGCCTTCCACGGCATGTCGCTGGGGTCGCTCGCCGTCACCGGCAACGCCTTCAAGCGGGCCGGTGCGGGCATTCCGCTGGTGCACGGCACTCCGATGCCGTTCGACCAGTACCTCGACGGCCAGCTGCCGGACTTCCTCTGGTTCGAGAAACTGCTCGACGACCAGGGCTCCGGTCTCAACAAGCCGGCCGCCGTGATCGTGGAGACGGTGCAGGGCGAGGGCGGCATCAACGTGGCGCGGCCCGAGTGGCTGCGCGCGCTCGCCGATCTGTGCCGGCGGCAGGACATGCTGCTGATCGTCGACGACATCCAGATGGGCTGCGGCCGCACGGGCGCCTTCTTCTCCTTCGAGGAGGCCGGCATCACCCCCGACATCGTGACGCTGTCGAAGTCGATCAGCGGTTACGGACTTCCCATGTCGCTGTGCCTGTTCCGGCCCGAGCTGGACGTCTGGGAGCCGGGCGAGCACAACGGCACCTTCCGCGGCAACAACCCGGCCTTCGTCACGGCGGCGGCCGCCCTCGACACGTACTGGGCCGACGGCCAGATGGAGAAGCAGACCCTCGCCCGCGGCGAGCAGGTCGAGCAGACGCTCCTCGCCCTGTGCGAGGAGAACTCCGCCGACGGCGCGCACTATCGCGGCCGCGGCCTCGTCTGGGGCCTGGAGTTCGCCGACCGGGCGCGGGCGTCGAAGGTCTGCGCGCGCGCCTTCGAGCTGGGGCTGCTGCTGGAGACCTCGGGCCCGGAGAGCCAGGTCGTGAAGCTCCTCCCGCCGCTGACCAGCACGCCCGAGGAGCTGGACGAGGGGCTGAGCACGCTGTCCCGAGCGGTCCGCGAGACCGTCTGAACCACCCGTACCACCCCCAGACGTAAGGGAGTTGCACCACCGTGATCGTCCGATCGTTCAAGGACATCGAGAACACCGAACGCCATGTGCGGGCCGCGTCCGGCACCTGGGAGAGCAAGCGGATCGTCCTCGCCAAGGAGCGCGTCGGCTTCTCGCTCCACGAGACCGTGCTGTACGCGGGCACCGAGACGTCCATGTGGTACGCGAACCACATCGAGGCCGTCCTGTGCGTCGAGGGCGAGGCGGAGCTGACGAACGACGAGACCGGCGAGTCGCACCGGATCGAGCCGGGCACGATGTATCTGCTCGACGGCCACGAGCGGCACACCCTGCGCCCGAAGACCGACTTCCGCTGTGTCTGCGTCTTCAACCCGCCGGTCACCGGCCGGGAGGACCACGACGAGAGCGGGGTCTACCCCCTGCTGACGGAGGAGGGCTGAACCATGATCGACGTGACTACGGACACCGACCTGTACCCCACCCGCGGCGCCTCCGAGGTGCTCACGCCCCGCCGTGACCCGGTGGTGTGGAGCGACGCACCGGGCCTGGAGACCTTCGACCGCGACGGCTTCCTCGCCGAGCCCGACCTGCTGACCGACGACGAGGTCGGGGTGTACAAGCGGGAGCTGGACCGGCTGATCGCCGATCCGGCCGTACGGGCCGACCCGCGTGCGATCGTCGAGCCGAGGACGGCCTCGGTACGGTCGGTCTTCGAGGTCCACCGGATCAGCGAGGTCTTCGCCCGGCTCGTGCGCGACGAGCGGGTGGTGGGCCGGGCCCGCGAGATCCTGGGGTCGGACGTGTACGTCCACCAGTCGCGGATCAATGTGAAGCCGGGCTTCGGCGCCTCCGGCTTCTACTGGCACTCGGACTTCGAGACCTGGCACGCGGAGGACGGACTGCCGCGGATGCGGGCGGTGTCGGTGTCGATCGCGCTGACCGAGAACCACGACACCAACGGCGGCCTGATGATCATGCCGGGCTCGCACCGGACGTTCCTCGGCTGCGAGGGCGCCACCCCGAAGGACAACTACAAGCGCTCCTTGCAGATGCAGGACGCCGGCACCCCGTCGGACGAGGCGCTGACCTCGCTGGCGGACGCGCACGGCATCCGGCTCTTCACGGGCCGGGCCGGTTCGGCGACCTGGTTCGACTGCAACGCGATGCACGGCTCGGGCGACAACATCACGCCCTATCCGCGCAGCAACGTCTTCCTCGTCTTCAACAGCGTGGAGAACGCGGCGGTGGAGCCGTTCGCGGCGCCCGTGCGGCGGCCGGAGTTCATCGGGGCGCGGGACTTCACGCCGGTGCGGTGAGCCTGCCGCGGGATAGACCGGGGTTTCGGGGGCGCGGGGTGGGTGGCGCTGGGTGGAA
>NZ_JBHWBS010000131.1:0-18756 GCF_042735655.1 Streptomyces sp. NPDC059567
CCGCGTTCCCGCCCGACGAAGGCCCGGGAACGAACACGGGGTCGTCCGCGACGGCAACCCCGTCGGCGACCGACGACCCGGGCACGAGGGTGCCCTCGGCCGGGGGCCGGGCCGCGACGACGGCCGCGCCCTCGCGCAGCGGCGCGGGACCCCGCACGGCTCCGGCCGGTGACGGAGGTGCGTCGGCCGGAGCCGCCTCCGCCGGTGGCGGGAACCCGTCCGTGGGCGCGGTACGGGCGATCGTGTCCGTAGTCGCCTGGTCCGTGGTCATGAGGCCTCCGTGCGGTCCGCCGCCATGCCGAGCGCGTCCAGGAGCGCCGTACCCACTATCAGGTCGGCACCACCGAACTCGGGGTCGTCCAACTGCGTGCCGTCGTCGACGGCGAAGAGCAGGCGCTCCTCGCCCTGGCGGTACGCGGTGCCGACCGGGGGGCTCGCCGCGTGGACGGCGAGGAGGGCGACCAGGTACGGGAGGTCGGGGTCGCGGCGGCGGGCGTCGGCGAGCAGGCCGGAAAGGCGGCGCGGGGCATCGTGCTCCAGGTCGAGCAGCTCCATCGCGCTCGCCAGCTGCTCCTCGCTGAAGCGGCTGTCGTCCGGGGTGGCGATCAGGTCCGGCTCGGGCATCTCCGCGCCGAGGTGCTCGCGCTCCACCGGCGGGGTGAGCAGCATCTCGACCAGGTCCCCGACGCGCACCGAGGCGGGCGTGCGCAGTCCCGTGCCGCGGGCGAAGAAGGCGTCCGTGACCTTGGTCGCCTGCTCCACGGGGAGCGGCAGGATCGGCGCGACCAGCTGCCCGTACAGGTCTATCCCGGTGTACGAGGTGGGCGCGGCGAAGGCCTGCCGGTCCTGCTCGGCGCGGAAGAGCGGACCGGCCTCCAGGAGGCGGGACTGGAGCTGGGTGTGGCGGCGGATGCAGTCCTTGACGATGTCGACGAGCTCGGCGGCGCGGCGCTTGTGCTCGGCGTCCTCGGCCTCGTCGCGGGCCTTGCGGATGTTGGTGAGGATCGCGTTCTCGTGGCGGTAGCGGTCGGCGACGTGGTCGAGCGCCTCGGCGATCATGTCCGGAACGGCCTGGAGCCAGTCCACGGCACGGACGTTGCGCCGGGTCGCCTCCAGGGTCTTGCGGAGGGTCTCGGCGTACTGCACGGTCCGGTACCGCGCCTGCTCGGCGGCGAGCTGGGCGTCGGCGAGCCGTCCGCGGCTGATGAGGACCTCGAGCTTCACCTCGGCCGCGATCTGGGCGCTGGTGACGTCGGTGTCGAGGGCGCCGACGAGGACGTTCACCGCTTCGTCGGTGGTACGGAGGTAGACCCCGCCGCCGTAGCCGGGGACCTCTTCGAGAAGCTTGAAGTCGTAGTCGCGGCGGGTGTAGACGCCGTCGGCGCCGAACGTGCCGTAGACGGCGCGGAAGCCGCGGTCGACGCTGCCGACGTTGATCAGGTTCTCCAGGACCCAGCGGGCCACGCGCTCGTGCTCGGCGGCGGGGCGGCCGGGGGCCTGGGCGGCGACGCGGGGCAGGAGACGGGCGACGATCTGCTCGTGGTCGGCGCCGGTGTCGAAGTCCATGTTGAGCGTGACGAGGTCGATGGCGGCGAGGGCGACCTCGGCCATCGCGTAGACCGAGTACTCCCCGGCCAGGTTCGCCTTGCGGGTGTCCAGGTCGTGCAGCGGCGCGGTGCATGCGAGCGCGCGGAGGCGCCGCGCGAGCCCTTCGTCGGCGGCCGGGCCCTGCGCGGGCCGCGGCCCCGCGCTGAGCTGGGGCGGAACGAGGTCCGTCGAGGCAGGCGAAGTCACGGTGCACAGATTAGGTCCTCGCACCGACAACGGTCGAAACGACGCAGATGCCCCCCGCGGCGCGGGAGGACGTGGTAGCCCGGGTGCGACCGGCCCGCTCAGGCCTCCGGGGTCTGAGGCTCCTCGACCGCTTTCGCGTAGACCTCGACGATGCGGGTGCGGGAGTCGTCGAGGTAGCGGGCCAGGAGGCGCTCGGCCGTCGTGCGTTCGCCGGCGAGCAGGGCTTCCAGAATCTCCCGGTTTCGTACGAGATAAGGCTCGTGGAGACCGCGAGGGTCGTCGACGGTGTGGAACGCGAGACGGAGTTCGGCGAGGACGCCCCGCATCAGCTCGTCGGTGCGGGCGCTGCCGGCCAGGGCGACCAGTTCGCGATGGAAGTGGATGTTGGCGGTGGAGACGCCCTTCCAGTCCGCGTCGCGGGCGGCCCGCTCGCCCTCCTCGACCGCGGCGGCGAGACCGTCGACGGCGAACGGCGGCTGTCCGAGGTCGCGGACGACCGCGCATTCGACGAGGCGGCGGGTGCGGTAGATGTCGGCGACGTCCTCGACGGCGAGGACCCGCACGAAGACGCCCCGGTTGAGCTGGTGGACGAGCAGCCGTTCGTGCGTGAGCAGCCGGAACGCCTCGCGCAGCGTGTTGCGGGAGACGCCGAGCGCGCCGCCGATGCTGTCCTCGGAGAGCCGGGTGCCGGGCGGGAAGAAGCCCTCGGCGATGCGGGTGCGCAGGATGTCCGCCACCCGTTCCGCCGTGCTGGTCCGCCCGAGCAGCGCCCGGTCGTCCGCCAGTTCGTCGATTCCGCCCACGATGCCTTTTCCCTCCGTCGTCCGCGGCCGAGTCAATCGCAGGCGCCTCCGGGAAACAAGAACATGACGACATACCTCTTGTCGGATCGTTCAACGATCCTCTACGTTGACGACACCGCACGGTCCTTCAGCACGTCCTCAGGCACGCCTCCCCCTCTGCGAGGTGCAGATGAGCACGACACAGACCCAGCAGCAGACCCAGGGCGAACGGCCCGACGACACGGGCGCGTTCGCCTGGCTGCGAGCCCTCGGGCCGCGCGGCCGCCGCGCCTTCGGCGGCGCGTTCGGCGGATACGCCCTGGACTCCTACGACTTCTTCACGCTGCCGCTGTCGATGGTGGCCATCGCCGCCTACTTCTCCCTCGACAAGGGCCAGACCGGTCTGCTGACGACGGTCACCCTCGTCGTCTCGGCCATCGGCGGCGCGCTGGCGGGGATCCTCGCCGACCGCATCGGCCGGGTGAAGGCGCTGATGATCACGGTCATCACCTACGCGCTCTTCACCGTGCTGTGCGGCTTCGCACCCAACTACGAGACCCTGCTCGTCTTCCGGGCCCTCCAGGGCCTCGGTTTCGGCGGCGAGTGGGCCGTCGGCGCGATCCTGGTCGCCGAGTACGCCTCCGCCAAGCACCGGGGCCGTACCCTCGGCGGCATCCAGAGCGCCTGGGCGGCCGGCTGGGCGCTCGCGGTGATCGTCTACACGCTGGTCTTCCAGTTCGTCGACGCCGACATCGCCTGGCGGGTCCTGTTCTGGACCGGCGCCCTGCCGGCGCTCCTGGTGGTCTACGTCCGACGGAACGTCGAGGACGCGCCCCAGGCCGCCGAGATCCGGCGCACCTCCGCCGAACGCGGCTCGTTCACGGCCGTCTTCAAGGGGCCGCTGCTGCGCACCACGCTCTTCGCGGTGCTCCTGTCGACCGGCGTGCAGGGCGGCTACTACACCCTCGCCACCTGGGTCCCCACCTTCCTGAAGACGGAACGCGGTCTGACGGTGGTCGGCACCGGCGGCTATCTGACCTTCCTGATCTCCGGGGCCTTCATCGGCTATCTGACCGGGGGCTATCTCACGGACCGGCTCGGCCGGAAGAAGAACATCGCGCTCTTCGCCGCCCTGTCGGCGCTGTCCGTCCTCGCCTACACGAACATCCCCTCCGGGGCGAACACGCTCCTCCTGGTGCTCGGATTCCCCCTCGGCTTCTGCATGTCGGCCATCTTCAGCGGCTTCGGCTCCTTCCTCGCCGAGCTCTACCCGACGGCGGTCCGGGGCACGGGGCAGGGCTTCACGTACAACACCGGGCGCGCGGTGGGCGCGGTCTTCCCGACCCTGGTGGGCTTCCTCGCCGAGAGCTGGGGCGTCGGAGGCGCGCTGATCTTCGGAGCCGTCGGCTATGGCCTCGCCGTGCTCGCGCTGCTCGGGCTCCCGGAGACCCGCGGAAAGGAACTGGTATGACGTCCGCGCCGGGGCGGATGCTCGTCACCGCTGCACGCGCCGCCGAGTACCGCGTCGCTGCCTGACCCGTACCACCACGCCCCGGGAAGGAAGGAACCGTCACCATGACCTGGGCCTCGATCGATCTCAACGCCGACCTCGGAGAGGGCTTCGGCCGGTGGACACTGACCGACGACGAGCAGCTGCTCTCCGTGGTCACCAGCGCCAACGTGGCCTGCGGCTTCCATGCCGGGGACGCGGTCACCATGCGACGCGTCTGCGAGCTGGCGGCCGCGAAGGGCGTACGGATCGGGGCCCAGGTGTCGTACCGCGATCT
This sequence comes from Streptomyces sp. NPDC059567, assembly GCF_042735655.1. NCBI lineage: Bacteria > Bacillati > Actinomycetota > Actinomycetes > Kitasatosporales > Streptomycetaceae > Streptomyces > Streptomyces sp. NPDC059567. Next base: position 4,364 of record NZ_JBHWBS010000131.1, read on the forward strand.
GGCCGGCTTCGGCCGGCGCTCCATGGACGTGCCGGCCGAGGAGCTGGCGGCCGAGGTGGCGTACCAGATCGGCGCGCTGCAGGTCTTCGCCCGGGCGGCCGGATCGACCGTCTCGTACGTCAAGCCGCACGGGGCGCTCTACAACCGGGTGGTCCGCGACGAGGAGCAGGCCGCCGCGGTCGTCGACGGGGTGCGCCTGGCCGGGGGCGGGTTCCCCGTGCTCGGTCTGCCCGGCTCGCGGCTGCACGAGGCCGCCGAGAAGGCGGGCCTGCCCGTCGTCGCCGAGGCGTTCGGCGACCGGGCGTACACGGCGGACGGCTCCCTGCTGCCACGGGGGCAGGAGGGGGCCGTCGTCACCGACCCGGCGGAGGTCGTCGAACGATCGGTGTCCATGGCCCGGTTCGGGGTCGTGACCGCGCACTGCGGCCGGACCGTCGCCGTCCGGGCGCGGTCGCTCTGTCTGCACGGGGACACCCCGGGCGCGGTCGGCCTCGCCCGGCGGGTGCGCGACCGACTGGAGGCCACCGGAGTCAGGGTGGAGGCGTTCGCATGAGGGCGCGGCGCGTGTTCCGGGTCGGAGAGCGGGCCCTGCTCGTCGAGTTGGGGAGCGGCACGGAGACGGAGGCGTTCCACGCCGAACTGCTGCGCCGCCGGGCGGACGGTGCGCTGCCCTCCGTACGGGAGATCGTGCCGGCGGCGCGGACCGTACTGCTCGACGGGGTGGACACACCGGACCTGCTCGCCGGGCAGCTGCGGGAATGGTCGATACCGCCGCTCCACGCGCGCGTGGAGCGGGCCGTCGAGGTGCCGGTCCGCTACGACGGTCCCGATCTGGCAGAGGTCGCCGCGCTGTGGGGGGTGTCCGTGGAGACGGCGGCACGGATCCACTCGGGCACCGAGTTCCGGGTCGCGTTCTGCGGATTCGCGCCGGGGTTCGGCTATCTGACCGGGCTGGGCGAGCAGTACCAGGTGCCGCGCCGGGCCACTCCGCGCACGGCCGTCCCGGCTGGTTCGGTCGCGCTCGCGGGACCGTACACGGGCGTGTACCCGCGTTCCTCCCCCGGTGGCTGGCAGGTGATCGGCTCCACGGACACGGTCCTGTGGGACGCGGGCCGAGAGCCGGCCGCGCTGCTCACGCCCGGCGCGCGGGTGCGTTTCGTGATGGAGAGCCGGTGACCGATCGTGCTGTCTCGGTCGTACGGGCCGGAGCGCTGACCACCGTGCAGGACCTGGGGCGGACCGGGTACGCACATCTGGGCGTACCCCGCTCGGGGGCGCTGGATCCGGGGGCGGCCCGGCTGGTGAACCGGCTGGTCGGCAATCCGGAGGACGCGGCGGTCCTGGAGACCACGGTCGACGGGTGCGCGGTACGGCCCCGGTGCGCGGTGACCGTGGCGGTGGGCGGCGCGCCGTGCCCGGTCACCGTCGACGGACGCCCGGCCGCCTGGGGCGCGGCGGTACGAGTCGCGGCCGGGGCGCTCCTCGAGGTCGGCGCGGCCACCCGCGGCCTGCGCGCGTATGTGGGCTTCGGCGGCGGGGTCGCCGTCGAAGCCGTCCTCGGCAGCCGCTCCACCGACCTGCTGTCCGGGCTCGGCCCGGCGCCGCTGGCCGACGGGACCGTGCTGCCGCTGGGAGTGGAATCGGCCGTACGGGGGTCGGTCGACGCTCCGCCCTGGCCGGGCCCGCCGGACGAACTCGTCCTGCGGGTCCGGCTCGGGCCGCGGCACGACTGGTTCACACCCGGGGCGCTCCGCACCCTCGCCACGCGCGCGTACCGGGTCTCCTCGGCGAGCAACCGGATCGGGCTGCGCACGGAGGGGCCGCCGTTGGAGCGGGCCCGGACCGGCGAACTCCCCAGCGAGGGCATGGTCCTGGGCGCGGTCCAGGTGCCGCCGGACGGACGGCCGGTGGTTTTCCTCGCGGACCATCCGACCACCGGCGGCTATCCGGTCGTGGCGGTGGTACGGGAGTCCGACCTGGCGGCGGCCGCGCAGGCGGTGCCGGGGACCACGGTGCGGTTCGTGCCGCTGCGCTGAGCGCCGGGGGTGCGGGGCTCCGTACCGGAGGCCGTTCACGAGCGGGCGGGGCCGTAGCCTCCTCCGCCCGGGGTCCGCAGGACCAGGACGTCGTCCGGGCCGACCTCCGTGGCGTCGACTCCGCCGAGGTGCTCGACGGTGCCGTCGGCGCGCTCGACCAGGTTCTCCCCGAGCGCTCCGGGCTCCCCGTCGGCCATGCCGTAGGGCGGGACGCGGCGGTGGCCCGTCAGCAGGGTCACGGTCATCGGCTCCAGGAAGCGGAGGCGGCGCTCGACGCCGTCGCCGCCGTGCCACCGGCCGGCCCCGCCGCTGTCCCGGCGCACGGCGAAGGAGTCCACCCGGACCGGGTGGCGCCACTCCAGGATCTCGGGGTCGGTGAGCCGGGAGTTGGTCATGTGCGTCTGGACGGCGTCGGCCCCGTCGAAGCCGTCCCCCGCGCCCGAGCCGCTCGCGACCGTCTCGTAGTACTGCACGCGCGCGTTGCCGAAGGTCACGTTGTTCATCGTGCCCGAGCCCTCGGCCTGGACGCCGAGGGCCGCGTACAGGGCGCCGGTGACCGCCTGGGAGGTCTCCACGTTCCCGGCGACCGTCGCCGCCGGGTAGGCGGGGGCGAGCATGGATCCGGGCGGCACGCGGATGTCCAGGGGCTCCAGGCAGCCGCTGTTGAGGGGGATGTCGTCGGCGACGAGGGTACGGAAGACGTAGAGGACCGCGGCCATCACGACGGAGGTCGGCGCGTTGGCGTTGCCCGGTTGCTCGGGGGACGTGCCGGCGAAGTCGAGGACCGCGGAGCGCCGTTCGCGGTCGACGTGGACCGCGACCTGGACGACCGCGCCGGCGTCGGTCTCGTAGCGGTACGAACCGTCCTGGAGCCCGGCCACGATCCGGCGTACGGACTCCTCGGCGTTCGCCCGCACGTGCCGCATGTAGGCGTGGACGACGTCGAGGCCGAACTGGTCGACCATGGAGCGCAGTTCCTCGATCCCCTTCTCGTTGGCGGCGATCTGGGCGCGCAGGTCGGCGAGGTTGGTGTCCGGGTCGCGGGAGGGGTACCGGGCTTCGGCCAGCAGCGCCCGCGTCTCGTCCTCGCGCAGCCGACCGTCGCGTACGAGCAGCCAGTTGTCGAAGAGGACGCCCTCCTCGTGGACGGTCCGGCTGAACGCGGGCATGGAGCCGGGGGTGATGCCGCCGATCTCGGCGTGGTGTCCGCGCGAGGCGACGAGGAACAGCAGGTCGTCCCCTGAATCGTCGAAGACCGGTGTCACCACCGTGACGTCCGGGAGGTGGGTGCCGCCGTGGTAGGGGTCGTTGATGGCGTAGACGTCCCCGGGACGCAGGGAGTCCCCTCCCCTCCGCAGCACCTCCTTGATGGACTCGCCCATGGAACCGAGGTGCACGGGGATGTGGGGCGCGTTGGCGATCAGGTTGCCCTCGGCGTCGAACAGGGCGCAGGAGAAGTCGAGTCGCTCCTTGATGTTGACGGAGTGGGCGGTGTTCTCCAGACGTACGCCCATCTGCTCGGCGATCGACATGAAGAGGTTGTTGAAGACCTCCAGGAGGACGGGGTCGACGTCCGTGCCGACCGCCACGCGCGCGGGGCGGGGCACCGCACGGGTGAGGACGAGGTGGCCGCCGTCGCCGGCCGTGACCCGCCAGCCGGGGTCGACGACGGTGGTGGCGTCGGCCTCGGCCAGGATCGCGGGGCCGGTGACGGTGTCCCCGGGGCGCAGGTCCTCGCGCCGGTACAGCGGGGTGTCGCCCGCCGTGCCGGTTCCCGCGCCGTGCATCCGTACCGTCGCCCGAGGTGTGGGATCCCCGTCCCGTACGCCCGTCTCGACGGCCACCGGGCCGTGTGGTCCGGCGATGCCGACGGCCTCCACGGAGACGGCCTCGACGACGAGCGGCCGGTCCATGGTGAAGGCGTACCGCGCACGGTGGAGGGCCGTGAACGCCTCGGTCATCTCCTCGGCGGCGGCCAGGTCGACCTGGAGGCTCGCGTCCGTGCCTGCGTAACGCAGCAGCACGCGCGCGTGGGTGGTGATCGCGGAGTCGGACAGGCCGTCGGCGCGCAGTTCTCCCCTGGTCCTCTCGGCGAGTCCGGCGCAGAGCTCCGTCACGCGCGCGTGCGTCCCGGGAGCGTGGAGCTCCGCCTCGACCGACTGCTCGCGCATGGCGGTGGCGTCGGCGAGGCCGATGCCGTACGCGGAGAGCACGCCGGCCAGCGGCGGTACGAGGACGGTGTCGACGCCCAGGGCGTCGGCGACGGCGCAGGCGTGCTGGCCGCCCGCGCCGCCGAAGCTGGTGAGGGCGTAGCGGGTGATGTCGTGGCCGCGCTGGACGGAGATCTTCTTGACGGCGTTGGCCATGTTGAGGACGGCGATCTCCAGGAAGCCGGCGGCGACCTCCTCGGGGGTGCGTCCGCCGCCGGTCTCCCGGGCGAGGGCGGTGAACTTCTCGCGCACGACAGCGGCGTCGAGCGGCTGGTCGCCGCCCGGTCCGAAGACGGCGGGGAAGTGGTCGGGCTGGACGCGGCCGAGCATCACGTTGGCGTCGGTGACGGTGAGCGGGCCGCCGCGGCGGTAGCAGGCCGGGCCGGGGACGGCACCCGCGGAGTCGGGGCCGACGCGGTAGCGCCGGCCGTCGTAGTGGAGGACGGATCCGCCGCCCGCGGCGACGGTGTGGATGTTCATCATCGGGGCGCGCATCCGCACGCCGGCGACCTGTGTACCCAGTTCACGCTCGAACTCGCCCGCATAGTGCGACACATCGGTGGACGTGCCGCCCATGTCGAAGCCGATCACCCGGTCGAAACCCGCCTGTTCCGAGGTGCGGGCCATGCCGACGACGCCTCCGGCCGGCCCGGACAGGACGGCGTCCTTGCCTCGGAAGTGGGCGGCCTCGCGCAACCCGCCGTTGGACTGCATGAACATCAGCCGGATCCCGGCGAGTTCACGGGCCACCTCGTCGACGTACCGGCGCAGGATCGGGGAGAGGTAGGCGTCGACGACGGTGGTGTCGCCGCGGGGCACGAGCTTGATGAGCGGGCTGACCTCGTGGGAGCAGCTGATCTGGGTGAAGCCGAGCGCTCGGGCGCGGGCGGCGATCCGGGTCTCGTGGTCGGGGTGCCGGTATCCGTGCATGAGGACGACGGCGGCGGAGCGGTAGCCGGCGCGGTGGGCGGCCCGCAGCTCCTCGACGACGGCGTCCTCGTCGAGCGGCCTGACGACGCGGCCGTGGGCGTCGACCCGTTCGGGGACCTCGATCACCCGCTCGTACACGGCCTCGGGGAGCACGATGTGGCGGTCGAAGAGCCGGGGACGGTTCTGGTAGGCGATGCGCAGGGCGTCGCGGAAGCCCTCCGTGATGACGAGGACGGTCGGCTCGCCGCGCCGCTCCAGGAGGGCGTTGGTGGCGACGGTGGTGCCCATCTTGACGACGTCGATCCGATCGGCGGGGACCGGTTCGTCGGGGCCGAGCCCGAGGAGGAGACGGATCCCCGCGACGGCGGCGTCGTGCGGGCGGGACGGGTCGTGGGAGAGGAGCTTGCGGGTGACGAGCCGCCCGTCGGGCCGCCGGCCCACGACGTCGGTGAAGGTGCCGCCACGGTCGATCCAGAACTCCCAGCGCCCGGTCATTCCCCCATTGTGGCCACCGGCACGTCCAGCGACACCGCCGCGAGGGCGGCGGACAGGGCGTGTTCGGCCCGCCGGTCGAGCCGGGCGCCGGTGCCACCCGCCCAGTGGCGCAGCTCGGAGCCCGCCAGGTGCAGCAGCTGGGGCAGCAGGTCGTGGCAGCGCCGTACGACCCAGCCGGTACCGGCGGTGGCGAGCCAGAGCGCCGCCTCCGCGCGGGTGGGCGGGGGCTGTTCGGGCTCGGGCGAGGGAGGCGTGCCGTGGGCGAGGCCACGGGCGGCCAGGAGGGAGTGGAACCGTGCGGCGATCGCCCGGTGGCCGCGCTCGCCGGGGTGGAGCCGGTCGGCGCTCCACAGGGAGCGGTCGTCGGTCCACTGTGCGTCGGCGAGGTGGAGATGGACAGCGTCGTAGCGGTCGGACACCGCGTGGACGAGGGCGTTGACGGCCTTCTGGCGCCGGGCGAGCGGCCGGGCGAGCGGGGCGGGGAGGCCGAGCATCCGGCCGGGGTCGGGCAGACAGGCGGTGAGGAGTACGGCTCCGCTCGCCGAGAGGTCCGCGCAGACCCGGTCGAGGCGGCGGGCGAGCCTGGCTATGTCGAAGGTGTGGCGCAGGGTGTCGTTGACCCCGACGACGACGGAGGCCAGGTCGGGCCGGAACGCCACGGCTGCGGGGGCCTGCTGCTCGGCCACCTCCTGGCTCTGGGCCCCGCTGAGGGCGAGGTTCCGGAACTCGACGCGCTGGGCCGGCCCGCCGAGCCCATCGGCGAGCAAGGCTGCCCAGCCGCGCCAGGCCCCGTCGACACGGTCTCCGACGCCCTCACTGAGGGAGTCCCCGAGGACGGCGAAGCGAACGACGACGGCGGGTTCGACCCCGACGGGCGGGGGCGCGGTGTCGGGGCCCCGCCGCTGTGCGGGAAGCAGGTCCACGCGCGCGTGGTGGGCGTCGACGGGGTCGAGCGTCGGGGCGGTGGCCACGTGCGGGCTCACGGCCGGGGTCGGCGGTTGGGCGGTGTGCGCATGCGGGCCCTCGGCCGGGGCCGGCGCTTGGGCGGTGTCGGCGGGGAGGGTCCCGGCCGGGGACGGCGCTTGGGCGGTGTCGGCGGGGAGGGTCCCGGCCGGGGACGGCGGCCGGACGGTGCTCGGCATCTCGCGTACGCCGACGCTGGTCCCCGCCGCAGCGAGCGGCCGGGCGCTGCTCGCGTGGACGGTCTCGACCGTGGCCTGCGGCGGCCGGGCCGTTCCCGCCGTGTCCAGCGACTCCGGGGGGCCCGCGGTCGGGGGGAACGTGGTGGTCATGTCCGGACTCCCTGCGGCGGGACGAGGATCGAGGCCGGGGCCGCGTCGTGGGCCTGGAGGAAGGCGGCGATCGAGCGGTCCCAGCCGAAGAGTTCGGCACGCGCGCGTGCCGCCGCGCGGCGCTCCTGCTCCGGGCGGGCGAGCAGGGAGCGGATGCTCGCGGCGAAGGCGGCCGGGTCGTCGGCCGCACCGGCTCCCGCGTCGCCGAGCACCTCGGGAAGCGCCGAGGAGGCGCTGGCCACCACCGGCGTGCCGCAGGCGAGGGCCTCCAGCGCGGACAGGCCGAACGTTTCAGCAGGCCCGGGGGCCAGGCACAGGTCGGCGGCGGCCTGGAGATCGGCCAGGGTCTCGCGGTCCGCGACGTGCCCCAGGAACCGCACCGGCAGCCGCTCGTCCCGCGCCCGGCGCTCCAGCGCGGCCCGCATCGGCCCGTCGCCGGCCACGACGAGCGCGGCCCTGACCCCGGCGGCGCGAACGTGGGCGAGCGCGTCCAGGGCCGTTCCCGGGCGCTTCTCCACGGAGAGCCGCGAGCACATCAGCAGCAGCACCCGCTGACCGTCCGCGTGCTTGGCCCGAAGGACGGTACTGCGCCGCCCGGGCCTGCAACGGTCCAGGTCCACGCCGAGCGGCGCCCGTACGACATTACGGGCCCCGATCCGTACGAACTCCCGCTCCGCCCACTCCGTCGTGCACACGATCCGCGAATACGCCCACGCCGTACGGCGGTTGAGCCGGTCCGCGGCCTGGGCGGCGGCCGCCGACGGTACGCCCCAGGTCCGCAGTACGCCGTCCGCCGTCTCGTGGGAGACCATCACCGAGGGCACCCGGGCGCGTCTGGCCCACTCCCCCGTCCAGCGCAGGGTGGTCCGGTCGGAGACCTCCAGACGGTCCGGCGCGAGCTCCTCGAGGAGTCGTCGTAGGCGCCGACGGTCGGCGAGGACGCGGTAGCCGCCGGTCCCGGGCAGCACGGGGCCGGGGAGTGTGATGACCCGCCCCTGATCGGTGACCTGATCGCTCCCGACGTCTCCGGGGACGATCAGGACGGGCTCGTGCCCGGCCGCGAGGTAGCCGCGGCCGAGCTGTTCGAGTGCCGTGCGCAGGCCGCCGGAGGTGGGGGTGACGAAGTTGGCGAGCCGCACGATCCGCAAGGGCCGCCGCCCGCCGTGGGCGTCCGCGCCGGGTCCGTCACCGCGGAGGGCATCCCTGCCACGAGCACCCGCGCCGCCGACGTCCGTGCCACGGGCGCCCGCATCGAGGAGGCCCGTGCCGACAACGTCCCGGTCGCGGGCACCCAGACCGTGGACGTCGGCGCCGAGAGCACCCGTACCGCGGACTTCGGCGCCAACCGCCTCCGCGCCAAGGGCACCCGTGCCGCCGAGGCCTCCCGCGCCGACGACGTCCGCTCCGAGGCCCCCCGCGCCTGCCACGTTCCTTCCGAAGACGTTCATGCCGCGACCGCCGTCCGCTCGCGCAGGACCTCCAGATAGTGGCCGATCAGTTCGTCGCCGACGGCCTCCCAGGTCCGGTCCTCGACCGCCGCCCGACCGGCGCGCCCGTAGGCGGCGCGCAGTGCCGGTGCCGCGGCGAGGGAGGCGACGGCCTCCCTCAGCGCGGTCGGGTCGTCCGGGGGGACGAGGAGTCCGGTCCGCCGGTGGTCGACGAGGTCCAGCGGCCCGCCCGCGGCCGGGGCGACCACGGGGACGCCGCTCGCCATCGCCTCCTGGACGGTCTGGCAGAACGTCTCGTACGGACCGGTGTGCGCGAACACGTCGAGCGAGGCGAAGATCCTCGCCAGGTCCGTGCCGGTGCGGCGGCCGAGGAACTCCGCGCCGGGGAGGGCGCTGCGCAGGCCGGCACCGCTCGGGCCGTCGCCGACGACCACGACCCGGACGCCGGGCAGTCCGCACACCCCGGAGAGCAGTTCGACCCGCTTCTCGGGGGCGAGGCGGCCGATGTAGCCGACGAGGAGTTCGCCGCCCGGGGCGAGCTCGCGGCGCAGGGCCTCGTCGCGCAGCTCGGGGCGGAAGCGGACGGTGTCGACGCCGCGCCGCCAGAGCCGTATGCGGGCGATCCCGTGCGTCTCCAGGTCGCGCGCGGCGGCGGTGGACGGCGCGAGCGTGCGGTCGGCGGCGCCGTGCACCGCCCGGAGCCGGCGCCAGGCGGCGCCCTCGCCCGCGCCCACGTAGGTGCGGGCGTAGCCGGCGAGGTCGGTCTGGTAGACGGCGACGGCGGGCAGTCCCAGCCGGGTCGCGGCGGCCATGCCGCGCACGCCGAGGACGAAGGGGCTCGCCAGGTGCACCAGGTCGGCCCGGTGTGCGGCGATGGCGGCGGTGAGGCGGCGGCTGGGCAGGGCGACGCGCACCTGCGGATAGCCGGGCAGCGGGAGGGACGGTACGCGCACCACGGGGCAGGGGGCGTCGAAGTCCGTGGGGTCGGCGGGTCCGGTCACGGGAACGGCCGGGGCGATGACGAGCGGGTCATGACCGCGGCGGACGAGGTGGCGCGCGGTCTGCAGGGCGCAGTGCGCCACACCATTGACGTCGGGTGGGAAGGATTCGGTGACGATGACGACACGCATACCGGTGTTGTCGTCGCGCCCGGCGTGTTCCCGCCGACGTTGATCTGGACACGCGGGGAACGTCCCATGAGCGTTTGCCCCGCCGGGCGTCATCGCCGCCGGGCCCCGCCCCACGACCGGGCGTCATCGCCCCCGGGCCCCGCCCCACGACCGGGCGTCATCGGCCCCGGGCCCGCCGCTGCGCGGGCTCCACCGAACACCACGCCGGGGCTCCACCCGCCCGAGGCCCACCGTCCGTTGCGAGAGGCGGGCGCCATCCCGGCGGGCCGGGCGACCCCACTCGACCGCGCTCGGACGGGGCGGGCATCCGCTCGGCCTTCGCTCGCACGGGGTCGCGCCCCCTCGCCCGGCCGGACACTCCCGCGGCGGCCACTTCAGAAGCGCGCGCCCCGGCCGGGCGCCCCCGCAGCGCGCCGAAGCGGCGCCCGCCCCCTCAGACCTGCAGGTCCGGTCCTATCCGGTTGCGGACCGCCGTCTGGACCTCGGCCTCCTCGGCCGGGTCGGCCGCCAGGCGGCGCAGTCGCTCCGCGACCCGTACGTCACCGGTCTCGGCGTGCAGCGCCGCGACCTCGCGCGTGGTCTCCTCGCAGTCCCAGAGGCATTCGACGGCGAAACCCGTCGGGAAAGTCGGGTCGGTGGCCGCGAGGGCGCGGGCCGTGCGGCCGCGCAGTTGGGAGGAGGCCGTCTCTCGGTAGACGTGGCGCAGCACGGGGGCCGCGCAGGCGATGCCGAGGCGGCCGGCGCCGTCGACGAGGGTGTAGAGGGCGGTCGCGTCGGGGCCTTCGGCCCGGACCGTCTCGCGCAGGGCGCCGAGGACGAGCAGGGCGTCCTGGGCGCCGCCGCGGCAGGCGAGGACTCCGGCGGCGGCCGCGCCCAGCGCGTCGGGCCGGTGGACCCAGCCGCGGGCGCGGTCGACGGCGGGCTCGCCGCACATGCGCTCGAACGCGGAGACGGCGGCTTCGGCGACGGTGGGGGAGTCGCTGCCGGCGGCGGCCTCGATGAGGTCGAGGACGGCGGGGTCGCGTGATTCGGCGAGGTAGTGGAGGGCGGCGCAGCGCGCGCCGTCGGGTCCGCTGCGGGCGGCCTCGACGATGACCGGCCGGTCCTCGGGGCCGGCGACGGCGGTCAGGCAGCGGGCGGCGGGGCCGTGGAGCACCGCGCCGCGCTCCAGGCCTTCCTGGGCCCAGTCGAAGACCGCCTGGACGCTCCAGCCGGGGCGGGGGCCGCTCGGGCGCATCTGGCGCTGCCAGCGGTCGAAGGAGCCCTGTTCCTGGGCGGCCCTGACCCGGGCGCCGACGGCGTCGCGCTGGTCCTCGGCCCACAGCCGCCACGGCCGGGGCTCGAAGGCGTCCCGTACGGTGCTCGCCAGTTCGGCGTCGCCCTCCGGGGTGGCCGGGAAGCGGGCGAGGATCGGGGCGGCGAGCGAGCGCAGTCCGGCGTCGTCGTCACGCAGGGCGAGCTCGTCGAGGGCCCAGGCCCAGTTGGTGCCGGTCGCGGCGTACCGCCGGAGCAGCACCAGGGCGTCCTGGCGGCCGTAGGAGGCGAGGTGTCCGAGGACGGCGAGCGCGAGCCCGGTCCTGTTCTCCTCGGTGTCGAAGTGGTCCTCGGCGCCGAAGAGGTGGGTCTCGATCTCCGTGAGCCCGCCGTGCAGGTCGAGGTACAGGCGCGCGTAGTAGAGGGAGCGGTTCTCGACCTGCCAGTCCTGGCGGGGGTCGCTGAGAACGCAGTGGTTGAGGGCCGTGAGGGCCTCGGCGCGTGGCGCGGCGAGCGCGTGCAGGGTGCCGTCGCCGCGGCCCCTCTGCAACAGGCCGAGCAGGGTGCCGCTCGGCGCTATGACTGGTTCGAACATGGAAGATGCCTCACATCAAGCTGTCGACACGACCGGGAGTACCGGGGACTGGTGATCGCCTAGGCCGCGCAGCAACATGTTCGGCCGCCCGTCGTCCTTCGCTTGGTGTTGACCATCTTCCTCTGCCTCTCGTCGGTGGCCCGTTGCGGGCCCGACGTCATGATGACCCAGCCATTTCGCCACCGCGACCACATTTACGACACCGCTCTCACCTGGGGTTCAGTGCCCGTTCACCCGGATCTTCACCGGGCGTCGAACAGCTCCAGGAGTTCTGTCTTCCCAAACATCCGAGCAGTATCCACGGCAGACGGAGTCCCCGCTTCCGGATTTGCGCCGCCGGCGAGCAGCGCACGGACGACGGCGTCCTCGCCCTTGAAGACCGCGCCGGCGAGCGGGGTCTGGCCGCGGTCGTTGGCGCGGTCCCCGTCGGCGCCCCGGGCCAGCAGGGCGGCGACCGCCGCCGCGTGACCGTGATAGGCGGCGAGCATGACGAGCGAGTCGCCCCGGTCGTTGGTGAGGTCGGCCGGGACGCCCGCGTCGACGTAGGCGGCCAGGGTCTCGGCGTCGCCCGTCCGCGCGAGGTCGAAGACCTTGCTCGCCAGCTCGATGACCTCGGGGTCCGGAGTCTCGCTCATCGGACGTGTCCGCCTTTCCGTTCCGTCGCGCACGTGGATTCCCGTGCGGGTGGCATGCGCACGGCGACAAGGCCGTACGAGTGAATCGACAGGGTACTGCCCGTCCCGCGACATGACCGGGCGCGTCCACGGCAAAGATCACCTAGCGCGCTCCGGGCATTTCGCCACTCGGGCACGCCCTCCGCCTCCGCCAGTCAAGTGAAATCGCCCATCTTTCACCCATATGCACCTTTAATCGCATAGATACTTCCTGTGAACCTGGAAGGACTCATGGTGACTGTCCCCTCAACCAGGAGAACCCCTCATGATCCTGTCCATCTCAGGCGTGGTCCTGCTCGGCATCATCTGCTTCCTGTTCTTCAAGAAGGACGGCATGAAGGCGTCCCACGCCCTCGTCAGCTCCCTCTTCGGCTTCTACCTCGCGGGCACCGCCATCGCCCCGAGCATCACCGCAGGCGGACAGAGCCTCGCCAGCCTCTTGGGCGGGATCAAGTTCTGACGCCCCACACCCCCTTCCACAACTCCAGGAGTACGACGTGGCCCGGCGACCACTCCCCCGCATTCTGAGCAGCGGCAGCGACCGGATCGCTCGCAGTCGAGAGATCGCGCGCACGGCCGCCGACAGCGCCACCGACGTGCTCCATCCGCTGATCACCATCACGCGTGGTCTGCGGAAGCTGGCCGCGACCGCGCGTGCCAGGTGGGCCGCGACCCCGAAGGAGCGGCGCGGTCCCACGCTGCTCCTGGTCGCGGCCTGCGTCCTCGTCCTCGCGCTCGTCCCGTACGGTCCGCTCCTCGCCCTCGTCTCGCTGATGGGCGCCGCCGCCTGGAAGGGGCGCGAGCGCCCGGTCGTGAAGACCGGGCCCGACGAGGCCGAGATCGAGCGGCTCAAGGGCCTCTACGAGGCACTGGTGCCGTACTTCTCCGTCCCCGAGGACCCGGCTCCGCTCTTCGCCCACGGCGGCGACTGGACCGGCCCGTTCGGGGACCACGCCTTCGACGACGGCGGGCGTCTCACCCGCCTGCGGATCAAGTACCCCGCGTACTTCACCGACGGGGAGACCGTCTCCCGCGCCCGGATCGAGCAGCTGCTGCATGCCAAGTCGGGCCGTGGCCGCGAGTACCTCTTCGACTGGGACGAGGAGGGCAACCAGCTCGTCATGAGCGTGCTGCCGCCCCTTCCGACCACGATCGCCGCCCAGCGCTTCGTCACCGTGCCGGGCGAGACGGTCCTCGGCTTCACCGACGCCGACGCCGTCCAGCGGACCGTGCCGGTGCAGGCCGCCGACGGGGCGGAGGACGCGCCCCCGGTCGTCTGGCGCACCGGTCCGCGCTCCACGGAGCCGCATCTGCTCGCCGTCGGCCAGCCCGGCAGCGGCACGACCTCCCTCCTGCGCTCCATCGCGCTCCAGGCCCTGCCGCACGGCGACGTACTGATCGTCGAGGGCAGCGGCACCGGCGAGTACGCCTGTCTGACCGGCCGCGCCGGAGTCCTGGCCGTCGAGTGCGGCCTCACCGGCGCGCTGGCGAGCCTGGAGTGGGCGGCCCACGAGACCGAGCGGCGGCTGATCGCCGCGAACCGGGCCCGTCAGGCGGGTCACCCCGCGCCCGACGACACCAGGCGTCCGCTGTGGATCCTGCTGGACCGGCCGAGCGTCCTCGGTCACCTGGCGGCGGCCGACGGCCGGCCCGACCCGCAGGACCTGCTCCAGGTGCCGCTGCGGCACGGCAGGGCCGCGCAGGTCACGGTGGTGGTGGCGGAGCAGTTCGACAGCATGGAGACGCTCGGCGAGACGGTACGCACGCACACCCGCGCCCGGGTCGTGCTCGGCCCCGCCTCGCCCGGTCAGATCGCGTCGGTCCTCGGCGTCGGGCCGCACACCACCCCGGTCCCGGTCGTCCCGCCGGGCCGTGGCTACGCCCGCCTCGGCAGCGGCCGGGTCCTCCGGCTCCAGGTGCCGGCGACACCCGATCCGTTCGACGAGGCGACGAGCGAGGCCCAGCGCCAGGCCGTCCTGGCGCTCCTGCCGGAGCGGCAGACCGCCACGGGTACGGCGGTCGAGGCGGCTCCCGGCTCGGCGCCGGACCCCGGCCCCGCCGTCGTGACGAAGCCCGCCGCCCACGCACCCGACCCCGGACCGGCCCCACGCCACGCCCCGGTCCCGGCCGAAGGCTGACACAGAACAGACGCCGGAGGGCGGGTACGGACCCACGGTCCCCACCCGCCCTCCGGTGAGGCTCCAGGCCGGACACGCCCTAGGGGGGGTGTCTTGCCGATCATGCCGGGCTCGCGGCGTCTGGCACCGCGCCTCGCCGCGTTGTCGTCGGTCGGCATGGCTCCGCCATGCCTCCCTCCTCCGCCTTGCGA
>NZ_JBHWBS010000132.1:0-17860 GCF_042735655.1 Streptomyces sp. NPDC059567
CCTCGCCGCGTTGTCGTCGGTCGCCAACGCTCCGCGTTGACTCCCTCCTCCGCCTTGCGATCCACGGCACCAGACGCCGCTCCCCGATCCGGCCTGATCGACAAGACACCCCCTAGCCCCGGCGGACCGTGATCGTCGTCCAGGCGCCGACGTGCACCCGGTCGCCGTCCTGGAGCGGGACGGGGACGTACGGCTGGATCGGTTCTTCGCCACCGTTGATCGTCGTGCCGTTGGTGGAGTTCTGGTCCACCACCGCCCACGAGCCGTCCGGCTGCTGCACCAGCACCGCGTGCTGGTGCGAGACGCCCGGGTCCTCCGGCGGCACGGAGAGGTCGATGTCGGGGGACTCGCCGGTGGAGTGCCTGCGGCGGCCGATGCTGACCTGGTTCCCCTGGAGCGGCAGATGCTGCTCGGGGGAGTAGGCGGGCAGGTTGAGACCCGTGGCCTCCGGACCGCTGCGCTGCATCATCGCCATGAAGTAGTCGCGGTCCGGCCCGATGTACGCCGACCAGCCCGCGGCGGGCCGCTGCGGCTGGTACTGCTGCTGCGGGGGTTGCGGGGCGTGTTGCTGCGGCGGCGCCTGGGGGGCGTGCTGCTGCATCGGGGGCGCCTGCGGCGGAGCCTGGGGCTGCGAGGGCGGCGGCAGCATCCAGTCGTCACCGCCTCCGCCCCCACCGTGCTGCGGCGGGGCCTGCGGAGCGGGCTGCTGAGGCGCCTGCTGCCCGGGCGGCGGGCTCTGGAAGAAGGACGGCGGGGGCTGCGGCGGTCCCTGCTGGAACCCCTGCGGTGCCTGCGGCGGCGGGGGAGCCTGCCCCTGGGGCGGCTGCTGCTGCATCGGCGGGCGCTGGTGCGGCGCCTGGTGGTGCGTGGGGTCGGCGGACAGCGGCTCCGCCGGCCGGTTCATCTGCGAGGGCCGTGAGCTCTGGTAGTCGTACGGGTCCTGCTGCTGCGGAGCCTGCGGCTGCGGCGGACGCGGCGGCGACTGGAAGCCCGGCGGCAGATTGAGGCCCGGCGGCGGGCTCTGCTGCGGGGAGGGCGGTGCCACCGGGGTGTACGAGGTCGCCGTGTTGGTCAGGAAGTTCCAGCGGCACTCCTCGCAGAACGGGGCCATGGCCTCGCGCGGGGTGCGGCACTGGGGGCAGAGCTCCGCCTGGGCGGTCGCGTTCGGGTCGTAACCCCCGGGACCCTGTCCGGGTCCGGCCGGGCCCGGGTATCCGTACGCCGGCGGCGGGGGCGGGGGAGGCGGCGGTACGGCACCCGCCGGCGCACCCGCCCCGGCCATGCGGTGGCCGCAGACCTCGCACCAGTCGTCGGAGACCGACTGGTGTCCGTTCGGGCAGGTCGGCATGTCGGTGCTTCCCCCTCTCGTCGTCCGGCCCCCTGGCCGGGCTACTTCTTGACGCGAACCGTCTTGGTGGAGCGGGTCTCGAGAGTCATCTCGTCCGCTTCCGCGACCTTCGCCTTCAAACGCACAGTACCTGTCGCCGCGTCGACGACGTCCACCACCTTCGAAAGCAGTTTCGCAGTGTCCTCGTTGCCCGAGGCGGCCGCCAACTGCACCGCGCGCCCCAGTTTGGCCGTCGCCCCGTCGTGGTCACCGGACTTGCGGGCGTCCAGGCCCTGCTGGATGACCTGCGCCAATTCGGCCTGGCCCGTGTAGTGCGCGACTTGTGGGTTGATCGACGTGGACATCGCCATGTCGTCCGTCCACACCGCCCGGACCAGGCCCTGACCCAGCGTCTGCGGAGTGCCGCCCGCCGGGTCGGGGACGATCAGCGAGACCCGGGCCGCGAGCATCTCCTGGCCGATTTGGGCCTGTGGAACGCGGACACAGACGTGGTAGTCCCGGGACTCGTCGCCCCAGGAGCCGGTCGGGTAGTCACCGGCTCGCGGGGGCACCTCCGTACGGCGCGAGGTCAGGTCCTCGACCGTCGGCGCGACCTGCTTCACGAAGGAGATCTCCACCCCGACCGGGGTCCACAGGCGCAGTGCGACATCCGCGACCTCCTTGCCCATGGCGTTCTCCATCATGGTCGTGAAGTCCGCGGAGAGGCCCGTCGGGTCGGCCACGATGTCCGCCGTGCCGAGCAGGGCGGAGGCGATGCCGGTGACCTCCTTGACCTCCCAGTCCGTACCGACGCCCCGCGCGTCACAGGTGAACCGGCCGGCGCAGGCGTCCAGCGCGCTCCGCAGGTCCTCCGGCGTCTCGTGTTCGTTGCGCCCGTCGGTGAGCAGGATGCCGTGCCGGATCGGCACCTCGGCGGAGGCCAGCAGCCGGTCCGCGAGGGCGAGCCAGGTCCCGATCGCCGTACCGCCGCCCGCGCTCAGCCGGCGCAGCGCGTCCTTGGCCTGGCCACGGGTCGCCGGTCCCGCGACGGCGAGGCGGCCGTTGCCGGGGAAGACCTCCTGCGCCACATGCGTACCCGCGATCACGGCGAAGGAGGTGCCGTCGCGCAGGGCGTCGATGGCGGCGGCCGTGGCGTCCCGCGCGCCGCGCATCTTCGTCGGCGGGTAGTCCATCGAACCGGAGCAGTCGACCATGATCACCACGGCGGCGTCGGCGCCGGTGCCGCTCAGCGCCGCGCCGCCGCTCGTGCCGCCGCCGGTCGAGGTGACCGTGACGATGGCGTTGACCTCACGCCCGCCCTCGGGCAGGAACTCGTTCTGGTACACGTCCACCGAGAACTGCGGCACGTTCGACTTGGAGAAGTTCGCCATGGATTGAGGCTCCTCGACAGACAAGCGTGAAAGGTGAAAAGGGGCAGGGCGCAGGCGACCGCTCAGGCCGATCCTGCCCCTTGCGGGGAGAGGGCGAACGGCAGCAGCGCCACTGTTACGTTGTCGTGGCCCCCGCCGTCGAGGGCGTGGCCGACCAGCACCTGGGCGCCGTGCAGCAGCCGTCCGGCGGCGTCCGCCGGCACGACCCGGGCCATCTCCTCCGCGGCCTCCGCGTAGTTCCAGAGCCCGTCGGTGCAGACCACGACCACGCCCGGCCGGTCCGGCTTGAACGCGGCCGTGTGCGGCTCCAGTTCGTACGCGTCGGCGCCCAGCCAGCCGGTGATGGCGTGGGCGCGCTCGTCCGCGTACGCCTCCGCCTCGTTCATCAGGCCCGCGGCGACCATCTGGGCCGCCCAGGAGTCGTCCTGGGTCAGCCGGGCGGGCGGCGAAGTGCGGTCGTCCGGCACCCAGTAGGCACGGCTGTCGCCGACCCAGCCGACGATCAGCAGCCCGTCGGCGACGACCGCGCCGACGATGGTGCAGGCCGGGGCGTTCTGGTGGCGGTGCGGATCGTGCTCCATGCCGCCCTGCCCGGGCTCCTCGGCCAGGGAGTTGACCGCCTCGGCGGCGGCGACGATCGCCTCGTGCATGGCCTGCTGCGGGTGGGTGCCGCGGGGCAGGGCGGCGAGCAGCGACTGACCGGCGGCGCTCGCGGCGGCGGCGGACGCCTCGTCGGGACGGGTCGCCGAGGAGACGCCGTCGCAGACGATCGCCAGGGTGGCGGGGGAGCCGTCGGGGAGCGCGGTGGCGGAGACCGTGAACGCGTCCTCGTTGCGGTGGTGGCGCAGGCCGCGGTCGCTGACGGCGGCGACCGCGGAGAGCTCCTGCTCCATGTGGTCGCGCTCGCGGGGCTGGGCGTGCCCGCAGTTCTCGCAGTACCCGTCGGGGTCCACATGTCCGGCGCGGCAGGCGACGCACAGCTTGGTCCCGGCGGGCGGGGTCGGCGTCGGCGGGGCGGTACGGGGGTCGGGCGCGGCGAGCGTGAAGTCGCCGTCGGTGCCGGGGGAGACGGTTGCCTCCGGGGCGCCCGCGGGGTCCACGGCACCCATGGTGCCCGCCGTCTCGGCGGCGAGCGCCGCGAGACCGCTGCCGGACGTCGCGGCGGCATGCGGTCCGTCCGTACGGACCGGGACGGTCGGCAGATCCCGTGCGGGCCGAGCCGCCGAGGCGTCCGCCCCCTCCGCCGCCTCCGTGGCCGGGAGGTCGTGGCCGCCCGAGTCCGTGCCGGGAAGGTCGCCCGGGTGCTGGGTCACCGTCGACAGGGAGCCGGGCTCGCGGGCCGGGGCGTCGGGCCAGCTCACGGGCGTACCGATCGCCACCGTCGGCCGGTCCGGCGCCGGCGCCGGTACGGCCGACAGGTCGTATCCGCACGCACCGCAGAACCGGTCACCCGTGTCCAGCGGCTCCGCGCAGCCGGGGCAGGCCGAGAGATCGTGCTGGGGCTTCTGGGACATACTCACACCCACGTCCTGGGGCGGAAACGGTTGGCCCGCTCCACCAGTTCGATCCTCTCCTCGCCCCGCTGAGCGAGCCGGGCGAGCACCCGGTACGAGCGTTCGAGGCCGAAGCGCAGTCCGCGCTCGTCCAGTTCGCTGCCGAGCAGCAGTGCGCCGCCGGGTCCCGCTCCGGGACTTCCGGAGAGTACCCAGTCGAGCGCCGTGCCGAGGACCTCCGTCGACAACTGCTCCCGGCGCACCGCGTCCAGACCGAAGCCCTGGAGCGCGGAGACCTGTGCCGCCGCCGCCGTCAGATCCGCGCCGAGCGGCTCGTTCGGCGGCCGCCGCCGAAGCCGGGCCCGCACGGCCGCGACCCGGGCCGCGGTGTAGTGGATCGACGCCTCCGGTACGGACTCCAGGGTGCGTACGGCTCCGGTGCGGTCACCGGCCGCCAGCTGCACCCGGGCGAGCCCGAACGCGGCGCTGACGAAACTCGGGTCGGTCGCCCACACCAGGCGGTAGTACTCCGCCGCGTTGTCCAGCTGGCCGAGGACCTCCGCGCAGATGCCGAGGGCCAGCTTGGGCGCGGGCTCCCCGGGAAACGCGTCGTAGACCGCGTCGAAGGACAGCGCCGCGTTCTCGTGGTCGCCGGTCACCAGGGAGGTGAGACCGCGGTACCAGACCACCCGCCAGTCGTCCGGGACCTGCTCCTCCAGCATGGCGAGCGCGCGCCCGGCGGAGCCCAGGTCGCCCATCTCCAGACGGGCCCGCAGCTCGCGCAGCCGCAGTTCGAGGGAGGGCGCGGGAGCGTGGTGCAGGGCGCTGATCAGCTCGGCGGGCGCGGAGGCCATCAGTCCGGCGAGGAATCCGGCGTTCGGGTCCCCCGGGTCCACCCGCGGGACGGGCAGCGCGAGCGACGTGGCCCGCCCGTCCAGGGGCGTGAGCAGCGGACCGGCACCCACCACCCCGGCCACCCCGGCAGATCCGGCCGGCGCACCGGCGCCCGTGCCCGGCGGCAGGGCCTTGCGCCCGCGCCGCGTCTCCCGGGCGCCCAGGGCGGACACGTCCTCCGTCAGCTCGGCGAACAACTGCGTGTCCGTGACCCGCAGTTCCGTGCCGAACAGCGTCGAGAGCGCCGGGCGCGGCCGGCCCGACTGGAGGGCGACGACCTCCCGCAGCACGCCGGTCAGCTGCTCCGCCATCTCCTGCGCGGAGGAGAACCGGCGGGCCGGGTCGGGGTCCGTCGCACGCACCAGGAGCCGGTAGAAGGACTCGTACGTCCGGAAGACCTCGATGTGGTCCGGCTCGGGCAGCGAGTCGACGAAGACGTTGGTGTAGCCCTGGAAGTCGAAGGTCAGGACGGCCAGCGTGCGCGCCACCGTGTAGAGATCGCTCGCCACCGAGGGGCCGACATCGGCCACCTCGGGGGCCTGGTAGCCGACGGTGCCGTAGATGGCGGACTCGTCGTCGTCCATCCTGCGGACCGCGCCCATGTCGATCAGCTTGAGCTGGTCCTCGGACTGGATCGCGTTGTCGACCTTGAAGTCGCAGTACAGCAGGTTCCGGCTGTGCAGGTGTCCGAGCGCCTCCAGGGCCTCGATCCCGTACGCGCAGGCCTGCTCCACCGGCAGCGGATCGCGCCGGCCGTCCGCCGTCCTGCGGTCGTTGGCGATCTCCTTGAGCGACTTGCCGCCGACGTACTCCATGACGATGTAGCCGTCCATGGAGCCGGTGCGCTGGTCGAGGTGCTCGACGAAGTTGTAGATCCGGACGATGTTGGAGTGCTCGATCTCGGCGAGGAAGCGGCGCTCGGAGATCGCCGCGGCCATCGCGTCCTGGTCGCCGGTGTCGAGCAGGCCCTTGAGCACCACCCAGCGATCGGAGACCGCCCGGTCGACGGCGAGATAGATCCAGCCGAGCCCGCCGTGCGCGAGACAGCCCGCGACCTCGTACTGCCCGTGCACGATGTCGCCGCCGCGCAGCTTCGGCACGAAGGAGTACGGATGACCGCACTTGGTGCAGAAGCCCTCCGTGCGGCCCGGCCGGTCACCGCGCGAACGGCCCACCGGCGCCCCGCAGTCCGAGCGCGAGCAGAATCGCTTCCGCTCGGGAACCTCGGGGTTCTCCATCACCGCGCCGCGCGGGTCCGGACGCGGCACCTCGGGGATCGAGACCAGGCCGGCGCCCAGCCGGTTCCGCCCGGACTGCGCCGCCGACGCGCCCGAGCTGCGCACCGAGACCGAACGGCTGCTGCTCCCGCCCGACAGCGAGCGGGAGAGCCGCCCGGAGACCGAGCGGCGGGAGGTGGACGAGCGGGAGGAGCGCGAGGAGCTGCGGGAGGACGCGCGCGAGCTCGACCGGGACGAGGTCGACCCCTTGCCGGGCACGGCCATCCCGGTCGGGTTGGCCTGGAGCATTCCGCCCGCGGCCACGACCGGCGCGAGCCCGCAGGTGTCGCAGTACAGCTCGCCGCCGCCCATGTCCTCGTACGATCCCTCGCACGAGGGACGCTGACAGGTGCTCACCACTGACTCCCCCTGGCATCTCTGGGTCCGGAGAGGACCTCCGCGGCGGCCTGCTGGTACCGCAGCACCGCCTGCTCGGCGACCCGCAGGTCGCACGGCGCGCTCCACAGCATCCGGCGGGCCGCGTCGTACCGCTCGATCAGCAGCGGATCCTCGGCCGCGCCCAGGCGGGCGACCTTCGCCTTGTACGCGTCGAGCCGGCCGCGCAGCTCGGCGCGGACCGCCAGCGGCGCGGTGACGGCGGTCAAGGACTCGCGGGCGCGCAGCAGTTCGTCCTCCGCCTCCCGCTCCAGGGACTCCAGGAGCGGGGAGAGCCGGTGCCACTGGGCGTGCCTGCGGTACTCGGCGGCCGTCGAGAGCCGTTCCTGGAGGACCGTCGGCGGGCCGCTGACGGCCGGCACCTCGGAGGCCGCGATCTTGGCGAGGACCTCACCGCGCGCCGCCCGGGCCTCGGCCAGCGTCCGGTCGGCCCGCGAGAGCACGTCCCGCAGCCGCAGCAGCCGCTCCTCGGAGTCCTGCCGGACCGCGAGGACCGCCTCGATCTCCCGCCGGATGTCCTCCAGGGCCCGCGCCGCCCGGTCGTACCGCTCGGTGTCGGGCCGTCCGCCGCCGGGCGCCGAACTGCCCGCCGCGGGACGCCAGAAGGTCAGCGGGTCGGTGACGACCTCGGCGCGCAGCGCGGTCAGCTCGGCCGTGATCGCCTCCAGCTCGTCGCCGGCCGGGTGTTCCCCGGGCCGAACGCCGACCGAGTGTGCCAGCGAACGCGTCCGCCCCAGCTCGGCGGCGAGGAGGTCTATCCGGGCGGGCAGCGCGGACCAGACTGCGTCGGCGGTCACGACCGTGTCGAGCGAGGACGCGTACAGCTCGTTCATCCGCCGGACGAGCGCCTCCAGCGTGAACCGCTCGGAGAGCAGGGCCTGCTGCTGCGCCCCGCCCGCGACGACGACGCTCTCGCCGCGCAGCCGCTCGGTCAGCTCCTCCAGGTCCTCCCGGCTGGACCAGCGCCGCCGCGCCCGCAGCTCACGGGCTTCGCTCAGCGCGCCGGTGTACGCGTCGAAGTACGTCCAGAGCAGGGTGATCGTCCGCTCGGTGGACTGCCAGCGGTCCCGGGTCGTGCCGGTCAGCTCCGCGCCTTCCAGCAGCCTGCGGCCCGCGTGGTCCTGGAGAGCGAGGAGCGAGTCCTCGATCGCCTTGTGCTCCGCGCCGAGCCGCGCCAGCGCACGGTCCACCTCGTCCCGGTCCATCACCGGCCCGGGGGTGCCCGCGACGCCCATCGATCACCTCTCGCTCTGCTTGTACTTCGGTGCGGGCGGCCCGGATATCCCGGGCAGGTCCGCCTTCAGCCACTTGTCGTACGCCGTCTTCCAGGCGCCCTGTCGGTACTGCACGAGGACCTGGTTGACCCGGCGGACCAGGTCGTCGTTGCCGAGCTTGGCGGCGACTCCGTAGTACTCGGTGGTGAACGGCTTGCCCTTGAGCTCGACCGCCGGGTCCTGCGCGGCCTGGCCGGCCCCCAGCGCGTTGTCCGTGAGGACCGCGTCGACCTCGCCCAGCTGGAGCCGGGCCAGGCAGTCCAGCTGGTTGGGGACGGTCAGCAGGTCCTTGTCGGCCTTGGTGCCGTCCGCCTCGTCCTTGAACGTCGCGCCGAAGGCGTTCTGCTCCAGGGCCTCGTAGGCGGTGGAGCCCTCGGCCGTGCAGACCCTCTTGCCGCCGAGCGAGGAGTCGTACCCGGTGATCGTGGAACCCTTGGGCGCGAGGATCTGCTGGCCGACCTGGAAGTAGGCGGTGGAGAAGGCGACCTGCTCGATCCGCTTGCAGTTGATCGTCATCGTCCGCACGACGAGGTCGACCTTGCCGCTCTCCAGGGCCGCGATCCGCTGATTGGTGGGGATGGCCCGGAAGATGATGTCGCTCTCGCTGCCGAGGACGTCCTTGGCGATCGCCTTCGCCAGGTCGATGTCGAAGCCCTCGAGCGTGCGCTCCTCCGCGTTGCGGTAGCCCCAGCGGAAGCTGTTCTGGTCGACGCCGACGATGAGCTTCCCCCGGGCCTTGATCGCCGCGATCGAGGGGCCGTCGGCGCTCGACGGGGTGAGGGAGGCTTCCGGGTTCTCGCAGGTGTCCGCCTTCACGGGCATACCGATGCCCACGCCCGGCCCGGTCACCTCGGTCGCTCCCGAATCGCCGCGGGCGCTGTGGGTGAGGGGCAGCAGGGTCAGCGAGGCGGTCAGACCGCACGCCACGGCCATGGCAGCCACCCCGCCCCAGCCGCGCAGCCGCCCGAGGGGCCGGCTGCCGAGGAGGCGTCCGCGGAGCCCGGCCGGGCCGCGCATCCTCGCGCCGTCGACGCCGTTCCGCATCCCGCCCCCTCTCACCGGTACTCCGACAGCCTGCGGTTGATGCCCACGATCGCACCGGCCGCGCCGAGCACGCCGAGCGCGGCGGCGCCCAGCGGGAGCCCGGTCAGAGCTCCCCGGCCGCCCTCGGCGGCGCTGGTGAACTCGGACTGCTCATGGGCCAGAGCCTTCTTCAGGGCGGCGTCGACCTGGTCGAACGACTGCCCGGTGGTCTTGTCGGGGCCGACGACCCGGAGCCGCGCCCCCTCGAAGTCGCCCGCGTCGTCCTTCGCGCGGGCGTCCTTGTGCCGGTCCTTCCACTCGGCGGTGCGCTCCGCCACGGTGGCCAGCGGGTCGCGCCCGGCGTCGTCGTCGGCCAGCTCCCGGGCCTGGGCGAGCGCGTCGGTCAGCGCGGTCATGCTGCTCGTGTAGTCCGTCTCGTACTTGTCGTTCTTGCCGTCCTCGGTGAGGACGGCGCCGCGCGCGACCAGCGTCAGGTTCTCGTTGGCCCGCGCCTTCAGGGAGCTGATCCGGGCGGCGTTGAGGACCTGGAGCGAGCTCTGCCCGTGCTCGCGGGCGTCATGGAGACCGGCGCGGGCGACGGTGTGCGCCGCCGCCATCCAGAGCAGCACGACCACGGAGGCCGCGGTGGCGGCGAGCAGCCCGTGGTTGAACACCCGGTTCGTCAGGGCGTAGTTGCGCCGCTGGGCCAGGACCAGGACGGCGAGGGCGAGGATGCCGAGCGCGAGGGAGAGGTACGGCCAGTCCCGGGCGTCCTCGTCGTCCTGCTGGAGGCGCGCGGTCTCGGCCTCGTAGAGGCGCTCGGCGGCGGGCAGCAGCTCGCTGGTCATCTGCTTGTTGGCGTACCGCAGATAGGCGCCGCCGAGCGGCAGGCCCTGCCGGTTCGCGGCGCGGGCCCGCTCGATCAGGCCGGTGTAGCGGGGGAGCTGCTCGTTGAGGGCGGCGATCTCGCGGGCCGACTCGGTCGAACCCTCGGTGCTCGCCGCGGCCTTGACCAGGAGGCGGGAGGCGGTCCTGATGTCGTCGGCGTACCGCTTCTGGATGTCCGCGGGCTCCTGCGCGCCGGCCAGGAAGGCGCTGGCCGCGGCCGTGTCGGCGTCGGCGAGCGAGCGGTAGATGTCGGCGGCGTCGGCGCTCAGCGGCTGGCTGCGGCTCACCACATCGTCGGCGGAGGAGGCCCGGTCGGCGACCTCGAAGGCGGTGACGCCCCCGAACGCGACGACCAGCAGGGCCAGTACGGCTCCGAGGATCTGCAGCCGTCCGGGCTCGGTCGTGGCGGCCCGCCGCAGTCGCTCCTTCACCTCGCCCCAGGCGCTCGGACCGGCGGGCGGCGGGGTGACGGGCGCCACGGACGGCTGCGCGGGCACGCCCGGGCCCGGCTGTGCCGGGGCGGTGCCCGGTGCCGAGGCGGCGGGCGCATTCGGCGGGTATGTCAACGTGGCCTCCCCCTCGGTCGATGACGACTCCCCGGAGGGCAGTATGGCCTCAGGGGCCCCACCCGCACACCAGGAATGACGCGATCTTGTTCCTATCGTGCCTCACGTCCGCGCCACCCCCGTAGGCGAACCCCCTGCTATGAATACGCCTCCCGGCCGAAATCGGTTCCATCACGCAGGGGTGAACACGACCGGAGGGGGCGCCCCGAAGGACGCCCCCGCCGGTCGTGCGGCCTCACGCGCCGTAGTGCTCCCGCAGTCGCGCGGCCGCCTGGGGACCGTCCCCCCGCTCGTCGAGCGCGAACAGCCCCGCGCCCAGCACCGGCGGCGCGGTCACGACCCCGATCACGGCCTTCGGCGCCTTCACGGCCAGCAGTTCGGAGATCCGGGTGTCCAACTCCGGGTGCCGCGCGGCCAGCACGCTGCCCCCCAGCATCACCGGCACCTCCTCGTCCAGCAGACCGAGGCGCCCGAGGGCGACCGTCGACAGCGCGACGACCTCCTCCGCGAGCCGGTGCACCAGCGACCGGGCGATCGCGTCGCCCGCCGCGCTCGTACGGAACAGCACGGGCGTCAGCTCGTGCCGACGCTCGAACGGGACACGGCCCAGGTGCAGCGCCTCGATCAGCGCGTACATGGACGGCAGTCCGAAGTGCGCGGGCAACTCCCCGGCCAGGGCGGTCGCCTCACCCCGCCCGTCCTCCGCACGGGCCGCGAACCAGAGAGCCTCCTCGGCGAGTCCGCTGCCGCCGCCCCAGTCGCCGGAGATCTTCCCGATGGCGGGGAAGCGGGCGGTACGGCCGTCCGGCACCATGCCGACACAGTTGATGCCCGCCCCGCACACCACGGCGACGCCCCGCGGCTCGTCGACCCCGGCGCGCAGGATGGCGAAGGTGTCGTTGCGGACCCGGATCGAACGGCTCCACCGCCGCGCGTAGAGGGCCTTCTCCAGCTCCTGCTCCTCCACCGCCAGATCGGCGTTGGCGAGGCAGGCGGAGACGTGCGAGAACGCGGGCGGGGAGTCGGCGCCACCGGCCTCCGCCCAGGCCCGTCCGACCGCCTCCGCGAGGGTGTCCACGGCCGCCTCGACCCCGACGACCGGGGGCTGGAAGCCGCCGCCGCGCGCCGAGCCGAGCACCCTCCCGCCCGTCCCGACCACCGCGACGTCCGTCTTGCTGTTCCCGGCGTCGATCGCGAGGAGCGGCCCGTTCGGGTTCACGCCCACGCGAGGTGCTCCCGGTTGTGCGCGATCAGCCGGTCGGTGAGCCCGTCGGCGTACGCGTACTGCCCCACCAGGGGGTGGGCGAGCAGCGCCCGGAACACCCGCTCGCGGCCGCCGCGCAGCGCCGCCTCCAGGGCCAGGTCCTCGTACGCGGTCACGTTCGCGATCAGCCCGGCGTACAGCGGGTCGAGCGGGGCGACCGGCAGCGGCGAGGCGCCCTGCGGCCCCACCGCCGCCTGCACCTCGATCACGGCGTCGTCCGGCAGGAACGGCAGCGTGCCGTTGTTGTACGTGTTCACCACCTGGTACGGCGAACCACCGCCCGCCCGTCGCCCACCACCACCCTCGACGGATGGCCCTTCGGGCCCGCTGCTGCCTCCCAGGAGGGAGGCGGCGAGATCCACGGCTGCCTCCGAGTAGAACGCGCCGCCGCGCTTGCCGAGCAGCGCCGGCTTCTCGTCGAGCGCCGGGTCCCCGTACATCTCCAGGAGTTCCTTCTCCATCGCGGCGACCTCGGCGGCCCGCGAGGGCTTGGCGCCGAGCTCCCGTACGACCTCGTCGTGCGCGTAGAAGTACCGCAGGTAGTACGAGGGGACGACGCCGAGCCGGTCCACGATCGAGTGCGGCAGACTGAGGTCGTCGGCGATGGCCTCGCCGTGCTCGGCGAGCAGCCGGGGCAGGACGTTCTCGCCCTCGGGTCCGCCGAGGCGGACGGCCGTCTCCCAGGTCAGGTGGTTGAGCCCCACGTGGTCGAGATGGACGTCGGCGGGTGCCACGTCGAGCATCCCGGCGAACTTCCGCTGGAAGCCGATGGCCACGTTGCACAGCCCGACGGCCTTGTGGCCGGCCTGGAGCAGGGCGCGCGTGACGATGCCGACGGGGTTGGTGAAGTCGATGATCCAGGCGTCCGGGTTGGTCCGCCGGACCCACTCGGCGATGTCCAGGACCACCGGCACGGTCCGCAGCGCCTTGGCGAGCCCGCCGGCGCCGGTGGTCTCCTGCCCGACGCAGCCGCACTCCAGCGGCCAGGTCTCGTCCTGGTTCCGGGCGGCCTGCCCGCCGACCCGCAGCTGGAGCAGCACGGCGTCCGCCCCCTCCACTCCGGCGTCCATGTCGGAGGTGGTGACGATCTTCCCGTCGTGGCCCTGCTTGGCGAAGATCCGCCGGGCCAGGCCGCCGACCAGCTCCAGCCGGTCGGTGGCCGGGTCGACGAGGACGAGTTCGGAGATGGGCAGGGTGTCGCGCAACCGCGCGAAACCGTCGATCAGTTCGGGGGTGTAGGTGGAGCCGCCCCCCACGACAGCGAGCTTCATATGTCGTATCAGCCCTTCACTCCGGTCAGTGTGACTCCCTCGACGAACGCCTTCTGGGCGAAGAAGAAGACGAGGATCACAGGGGCCATGACCAGTACGGTCGCGGCCATGGTCAGGTTCCAGTCGGTGTGGTGCGCGCCCTTGAAGGACTCCAGGCCGTAACTGAGCGGCCAGGCCCCGGGGTTCTCGGAGGCGTAGATCTGCGGCCCGAAGTAGTCGTTCCAGCAGTAGAAGAACTGGAACAGCGCGACGGCGGCGATGCCGGGCCTGGCCATCGGGAGCACGATCCTGAGGAGGGTACGGAACTCGCCGCACCCGTCGATCCGGGCGGCCTCGATGTACTCGTTCGGGATCGTCAGCAGGAACTGGCGCAGCAGGAAGATCGCGAACGCGTCGCCGAACGCCATCGGGACGATCAGCGGCCACAGCGTGCCGGAGAGGTCCATCTGCTTGGCCCAGAACAGGTACATCGGGATGATGATCACCTGTGGCGGCAGCATCATCATCGAGATGACGAGCAGCAGCGACAGATGCCGGCCGCGGAAGCGGAACTTGGCGAGCGCGTACGCCACCGGGATCGAGGAGACCACCACGAGCACGGTGCCGAGCCCCGCGTACAGCAGGGAGTTCCGCCACCAGGTGAGGAAGCCGGGCGTGTCGAGGACCCGGACGTAGTTGTCCCAGTGCCAGGTGTTCGGCGTGAGGTCCCGGGTCAGCGCCTGCTGGTCGCTCATCAGGGACGTCAGGAAGACGAAGACGAAGGGCAGGACGAAGAACAGGGCCGCCGCGATCCCGAGGGAGTGCACGGCGATCCAGTGCAGCGCCGCCTTGCGACGGGCACGCTTCTCGGCGGGGCCCACCACGGGACGGTCGAACGCGGATGCGATGGTCATGGATCAGTCACCCGAGCCGATCAGGCCGCCGCGCCTGCGCATCAGCAGCGCGGTGCAGGCCATGGAGAGGGCGAACAGGGCGAGCGCCACGACGCAGGCGGCGCCGTAGTCGAAGCGGCCGAAGCCGAGGTTGTAGACCAGCTGCGGCAGGGTCAGCGTGGAGTCGTCCGGATAACCCGGCTCGAAGGTCTGGCCGGAGCCGCCCATCACCCCGGAGGCGACCTTCGCCGCCACGATCGGCTGGGTGTAGTACTGCATCGCGCCGATGATCCCGGTGACGACCGCGAAGAGCACGATCGGCGAGATGTTCGGGAGCGTCACGTACCGGAACCGCTGCCAGGCCGAGGCCCCGTCCAGCTCCGCCGCCTCGTACTGCTCCTTCGGTACGTCGAGCAGCGCCGCCATGAAGATGACCATGAGGTCGCCGACGCCCCAGACCGCGAGGACGGTCAGCGCGGGCTTGGCCCAGGCCGCGTCGTTGAACCAGGAGGGCGCCGGGATGCCGACCGCCTCCAGGAGCGAGTTGACCGGCCCCGTGCCCGGGTTGAGCAGGAAGACGAAGGCCAGCGTCGCGGCCACCGGCGGGGCCAGGTACGGC
This sequence comes from Streptomyces sp. NPDC059567, assembly GCF_042735655.1. NCBI lineage: Bacteria > Bacillati > Actinomycetota > Actinomycetes > Kitasatosporales > Streptomycetaceae > Streptomyces > Streptomyces sp. NPDC059567. Next base: position 14,556 of record NZ_JBHWBS010000132.1, read on the forward strand.
AGGTAGAACAGGGTGCGGAAGACGCCGGCGCCCGTCTTGATCTTGGTGATCAGCAGACCGACGCCGAGGCCGAAGACCACCCGGCAGGCGACCATGACGACGGCCAGCCACAGCGTGTTCTGCATCGCCGGCCAGAACTTCGGCAGGTCCGAGAAGACATACGTCCAGTTGTCCAGGCCCCGCCAGGTCGGCGGGTTGAGCCCGTCGTACTTCATGAAGGAGAAGTACAGGGTCGAGACCAGGGGATAGGCGAAGAAGACGCCGAATCCGACCAGCCAGGGCGACATGAACGCCGCGGTGCGAAGCGCGCCTCGCACGCGCTTCGACCGCAGCGTGTGACGCCCGTCCTGGGAGGCGGCGGCCGGACCGGCCGGCCGCTTCGTGGGCAGGGTGTCGGTGCTCATGAGGAGTGCGCCCCGGCCGTCACTTCGCCTGGGCGATGTCGCGGTCGATCTGGGCCGCGGTGTCCTCGAGGCCCTTCCTCAGATCCGGGACCTGGCCCTTCTCGTACTTCTGGGCGAAGTCCTGGAAGGTGTCCTGGTACGTGGAGCCGTTCACCGCGCCGTCGGACGTGGAGGACTCCGGGTGCTGCGCGATCTCCAGGAAGGTCTTGAAGCGCTCGTCGACCTTGAGGTTCGGGGACTTCAGCGCCTCCAGGGTGGAGGGGACGTTGCCGATGCCGTTGGCGAAGCTCACCACCGCCTCGGTGTCCATGGTCATGTACTTGACCAGCTCCCAGGCCGCGTTCTGCTTCCTGCTCTGCGGCGCGATGCCGATGATCGTGCCGGAGAGGTAGCCCTTGCCGTACTCGGCCACCTCGTCGTCCGCGACCGGCAGCGGCGCGACGCCGACCTCGAAGCCGACCTTGGCCTCCTTGATGAAGTTCAGCCGCCACTCGCCGTCCAGCTGCATGGCGACCTGACCGGTGTGGAAGGGGTGCTTGGCGCCCCACTCGTCACCGAAGGTGGTGCGGTACTTGTCCAGCTTCGCGAACCCGCCCAGGCCGTCGACCAGCGACTTCTGATAGGTCAGCATCTCGGCGAAGCCCGGGTCCTTGGCGAGGAGCGACTTGCCGCTCTCGTCGAAGTACGTGTGGTTCCACTGCGACATGTAGTGGCTCGGGACGGTCTCGTAGCCGAGGTAGTTCGGCATGAAGCCCAGCCGCTCGTAGCCGTCGTCCTTCTCCTTGGTCAGCTTCTTGGCGACCTCCCTGAACTCCGACCAGGTCTTCGGCGGGGCGGTGATGCCGGCCGCCTTGAAGGCGTCCTTGTTGTAGTAGAGCCCGTACGCGTCGGAGAGCAGCGGCAGCGAGCAGCGCTTGCCCTCGAACTGGGTGTAGTCCTGGAGGACCTTGGAGAAGGTCTTGTCCAGGTCCACCTTGTCCTTCTCCAGGAAGGGCTTCAGGTCCGCGAGCGCGCCGGAGGCGCAGAACTTGCCGACGTTGGACGTGGTGAAGGAGGCGGCCACGTCCGGGCCGCTCGAACCGCCCGCGCGCAGCGCCTGGTTGAGCTTGTCGTCGTTGATGTTGCCGACGACCTTCACCTTGATGTTCGGGTGGGCCTTCTCGAAGCGGGCGACGTTGTCCTGGATCGCCTTGACCTCGGAGGGGGCCGACCAGCCGTGCCAGAAGGTGATCGTGGTCTGCGCGTTCGGGTCGTCGCTCGCCTTGTTCTCGGCCGAGCCGGTACAGGCCGAGGCGAGGACGACGATCGAGGCGGTGGCGGCGAGCGCGACGGCGGCTCTGCGCGGGCGTACGGGCATGGCGAAGTCTCCCTGTGGCGGAGGGGGTTACGGGGGGAAGGGGGTACGACGAAGAGACGGCTGGACGGCGCCGGGCGGTGAGTCGGTGGTCGAACCGGATGGTGGGCCGGGTGGTGCGGGGTCCGCGGTCCTAGCGGGACGTGTCGAAGACCTCGTCGCGGGTGGTGGCGAGGGCGCTTTCCAGGGCCCCGCGCAGGACGGGGCGCCGTTCCACGTCCCCGAGGACGAGCCGGGGCCGGGAGGCGGCGAGTTCGGCGAGCTCGGACTGGACGCGCTCGCGCAGCGGTTCCCCGCCGGCGACGGTCACCTCGCCGGACAGGACGAGGAGTTCGGGGTCGAGTACGGCGACGAGGGAGGCGAGACCGGTGGCGAGGCGCTCGGCGTACCGGTCGAGCAGCGCCGCGTAGCGGGGGTCGTCGTCGTGGTGGGCGGCGGCGTGGGCGAGCAGCCGGGTCGCGGTGGGCACATAGGGCTGCTCGGGGGTGTCGATGCCGAGCTCCCGGGCGATCCGGGGCACGGACTGGACGCCGGCGAGCTCCTGGAAGCCGCCGGAGTTGGCCTTGGTGACCTGCCGTACGAGCGGGGTGCCGGGCACGGGCAGGAAGCCGACCTCGCCGGCGCCGCCGGTGAAGCCGCGGTGGAGCCGGCCGCCGAGGACGAGGGCGGCGCCGAGGCCCTCCTGGTTCCACAGCAGCACGAAGTCCTCGTGGCCCCGGGCGGCGCCCAGGCGCTGCTCGGCGACGGCGGCGAGGTTGACGTCGTTCTCGTACTCGAACGGCATCGGGAGCACCGCCGCCAGCTCCTCCAGGAGCGTGGGGGAGTGCCAGCCGGGCAGATGGGAGGCGTACCGCAGCCGCCCGGTGGCCGGGTCGAAGGCGCCGGGGGTGCCGATGACGAGGCGGTGCACCTCGGCGCGGGTGATCCCGGCGTCCTTGACGGCGCCGTCGAGGGCGGTGGTGACCTGTTGTACGACGCCCTCCGGGGCGCGCCCCGGTGTTCCGAGCTCGAACTCGCCGACGACCTCGCCGGTGATGTCCGCGACGGCGGCGCGGATCCGGTGCGGGTTCACATCGAGTCCGGCGGCGAAGGCGGCCCGGGGGTTGAGCTCGTACAGCTGGGCGCTGGGTCCCGGCCGCCCCGCCGTGGTGCCGGTGGCGAGGACGAGCCCGGCGGCTTCGAGCCGGGCGAGGAGCTGGGAGGCGGTCGGCTTGGAGAGGCCGGTGAGCTTGCCGATCCGCGTGCGGGACAGGGTCCCGTGCTCCAGGAGCAGGTCGAGGGCGGCGCGGTCGTTCATGGCCCGCAGGACGCGCGGGGTGCCGGGGGTTCCCGGGGTCGTACCGGCCATGACGATGCACCTGCCCTTCGGCTCTGGAGGGGCCATTCTGCTGCCCCGTCGCCCGCTCCCCCAACTGCACTGTTAGGAAAGTTTCCTATTCGGTGGGAGGACCGTAGGACGGGCGTCACCGGGGCGTCAATACCCCCGCACGCCCCCCTCCCCCCCCCCCCCAACCAAAACGAAAAGAAGGGGGGGGGGGGGGGCGCGC
>NZ_JBHWBS010000133.1:0-16843 GCF_042735655.1 Streptomyces sp. NPDC059567
AAGTCCGACGAGGGCGTCTCCTTCGGCGCGCCGGAGAAGAAGCTCGGCATCAAGGGCTCCCCGACCCGCGAGGTCTACCTCGACAACGTCCGCATTCCGGCCGACCGGATGATCGGCGCCGAGGGCACCGGCTTCGCCACCGCGATGAAGACCCTGGACCACACCCGGATCACCATCGCCGCCCAGGCCATCGGCATCGCCCAGGGCGCCCTCGACTACGCCAAGGGCTACGTCACGGAGCGCAAGCAGTTCGGCAAGCCGATCGCCGACTTCCAGGGCGTGCAGTTCATGCTCGCCGACATGGCCATGAAGCTCGAAGCCGCCCGCCAGCTCACCTACGCCGCCGCCGCCAAGTCCGAGCGTGTCGACGGCGACCTCACCTTCTTCGGCGCCGCCGCCAAGTGCTTCGCCTCCGACGTCGCCATGGAGGTCACCACCGACGCCGTCCAGCTCCTCGGCGGCTACGGCTACACCCGCGACTACCCCGTCGAGCGCATGATGCGCGACGCCAAGATCACCCAGATCTACGAAGGCACCAACCAGGTCCAGCGCATCGTCATGGCCCGCAACCTCCCGTAATCGTCTGTCACTTGAAAGGAGCCAGGCCGTGACCCTGAGGATCGCTGTCTGTGTGAAGTACGTACCCGACGCGACCGGCGACCGTGGTTTCGCCGACGACCTGACGGTCGACCGCGACGAGGTCGACGGCCTGCTGTCGGAGCTGGACGAGTACGCGGTCGAGCAGGCGCTGCGCATCTCGGAGGAGTCCGACGACGCCGAGGTCACCGTCATCACGGTCGGCCCGGACGACGCCAAGGACGCGCTGCGCAAGGCGCTGTCGATGGGCGCCGACAAGGCTGTCCACGTCAACGACGACGACATCCACGGCTCCGACGTCTTCGGCACCTCCGCGATCGTCGCCAAGGCACTGGAGAAGACCGGTTTCGACCTGGTCATCTGCGGCATGGCGTCGACCGACGGCACGATGGGCGTGCTGCCGGCGCTGCTGGCCGAGCGGCTGGACCTCCCGCAGGTCACCCTGCTCTCCGAGGTCTCCGTGGAGGACGGCCTCGTGAAGGGCCGCCGGGACGGCGACGCCGCCACCGAGCTGCTCGAGGCCCCGCTGCCGGCCGTCGTCTCGGTCACCGACCAGTCCGGCGAGGCCCGTTACCCCTCCTTCAAGGGGATCATGGCCGCCAAGAAGAAGCCGGTCGAGGAGCTGGACCTGGACGACCTCGACATCGACGCCGACGAGGTCGGTCTGGCCGGGTCCTGGACCCTGGTCGAGTCGGTCGCGGCCCGCCCCGCCCGTACCGCGGGCACGATCGTCACCGACGAGGGCGACGGCGGCAAGCAGCTCGCCGCGTTCCTGTCCGCCCAGAAGTTCATCTGACCCACCGTCACTATCGTTCAGGAGCAAGGAATCATGGCTGAGATCCTGGTTCTCGTGGACCACGCCGACGGTGCGGTCCGCAAGCCGGCGCTCGAACTGCTCACCCTGGCCCGCCGGATCGGCGAGCCGACGGCCGTCGTGCTCGGCGCCGGCGAGGCCGCGGCGTCGATCGCCGCGACCGCGGGCGAGTACGGCGCCGCCACCGTGTACGTCGCGGACGGCGCCGAGTTCGCCGAGCAGCTCGTCGTGCCGAAGGTCGACGCGCTCACCCAGATCGCGAAGGACAAGGGCGTCGCCGCCGTCCTCGTGACCTCCTCCGGCGAGGGCAAGGAGGTCGCCGCCCGCGTCGCGCTGCGCCTCGGCTCCGGTCTGATCACCGACGCCGTGGAGCTGGAGGCCGGCGACAACGGCCCCGTCGCGACCCAGTCCGTCTTCGCCGCCTCGTACCAGGTGAAGTCGGCCGTGTCGCACGGCGTCCCGGTCATCACGGTCAAGCCCAACTCCGCCGCGCCGGAGGCCGCCCCGGCCGCCGGCACGGTCGAGAACGTCACCGTCGCCTTCACGGGCAACGCGGCCAAGGTCGTCTCGCGCACCCCGCGCGTCTCCACCGGCCGTCCCGAGCTGACCGAGTCCGCGATCGTGGTCTCCGGCGGCCGTGGTGTCGGCGCGGCCGAGGGCTTCGAGGTCGTCGAGAAGCTCGCCGACTCCCTCGGCGCGGCCGTCGGCGCCTCGCGCGCCGCGGTGGACGCCGGCTGGTACCCGCACTCCAACCAGGTCGGCCAGACCGGCAAGCAGGTCTCGCCGCAGCTGTACATCGCGGCGGGCATCTCCGGTGCGATCCAGCACCGGGCCGGTATGCAGACGTCGAAGACCATCGTGGCCGTCAACAAGGACGCCGAGGCCCCGATCTTCGACCTCGTCGACTACGGCGTCGTCGGCGACCTCTTCGAGGTCCTGCCGCAGCTGACGGACGAGATCGGCGCGCGGTAGGGATCGTTCCCCCGCCGAAAGGAAGCGGCCCGGTGGCACTCTGTGCCATCGGGCCGCTTTCGTCGTGTCCGACTCGGATCCGGTCGGGACGATCTCGTCGTGTTCCGGCTCGGATCCGGTCGGGACGATCTCGTCGTGTTCCGGCTCGGATCCGGTCGGGCCGGTCCCATCCGTCCGCTCAGATCCAGCCGTCGAGCGGGACCTCCTCGCAGAGCCGGACGACCGGCTGCCCCGCCACCGCGGAGCGGGCGGAGAGCCTCACCCGGACTCCGGGGCGCACCGCGTGCAGCGGCCCGTCGACCCGGCAGCGGACCACGAAGCCCTCGGCCATGTGCACCGGCCAGAGGTCGGCGTCGGCGGCGGTGAACCCGCGGCGGACGGTGATCACGCCCTCGCCCTCGCTGCGTTCGGGCGCGAGGTCGGTCGACCCGCAGGTCGGACAGAGCAGGCGCTGGAAGGTGGTGGTCTGGCACCAGCGGCAGAGCTGGTAGTAGAGCTCGGCGTCTGCGGCCGATTCCTCGGTCCGGACGGCGGCGCTCCCGGTCCTCAGTCCCGTGGATCCGGTGTGGAACACGATGCGTTCTCCTTGCACTCGGCGGCTCAACCGTGCATGGAGCCAAGATATGGCACTGAGTGCCATCAAATAAAGACCTCAGTTCCCTCAATCGAAGATACTGAGATCCCTAAGGCGCCTCTTAGCTCTCGCCGAGGCTCGACTCCACCTCGCGCACCACGCGCCACATCGGCGTGGACCGCTTGGTGATCACCACGACGACGTCCTCGGTCTCCTCGCCCTGGACGCCACCGCCCTCGCCGCCCCCGCTCCAGGTGTCGCGGACGAACTCCAGGGCCTGGTCCACCTCGGCCAGCGGGTCGCCCTCGCCGCCCGAGCGCAGCCAGTGGCGCAGGGCGTGGTTGTGGGCGGCGACCACGGAGGCGGCGACCACGTTGGCCCGCAGGGTGCCGTCGCGGCGGTCGGCCCAGCGGGTGCGGAGGTAGTCGCCGAGCGTCTTCTCGTACCGCCAGACGACCGAAAGCTCGTACGTCCGCAGGCCCGTCACCTCGCGGGTGAGGCGGTAGCGCTGGACGGAGAAGGTCGGGTTCTCGGCGTACATCCGCATGACGAGGCGGGTGGCGTCGCAGATCCTGACCAGCGGGTCGTCGGTGTCCGCGCTCGCCGCGAGGAACTCGGTCATGTCGGCGAGGCTCTGCTCGTGGTCGGGGAAGACCACGTCCTCCTTCGACGGGAAGTACCGGAAGAAGGACCGCCGGCCGACCCCGGCGAGGGTGACGATGTCGTCGACGGTGGTCTGCTCGTACCCCCGCTCCAGGAAGAGCTGGAAGGCCGCCGCGATGAGGGAGTCCCGCATCGCGGGCTTGGCGGTGTTCGTCGACGCAGTTCCCATGGCCCGAACCTAACATCCGGCGGACGGAAACGCGGCACTTGGTGCCAGCCTCAGCTGGCACCTAGTGCTATCTCGCAGGTCCGGGGGGGTGCGACGTGTCAGCGGGCCGCCATGCGCAGGGCGCCGTCCATCCGGATCGTCTCGCCGTTGAGGTAATCGTGCTCGGCGACCATCGTGACGAGCCTGGCGTACTCCTCGGGGCGGGCGAGACGCTGCGGGAAGGTGACGCTCGCGCCGAGCCCGGCCCGGATCTCCTCGCTGAATCCGGCCATCATCGGGGTGTCGACGATCCCGGGGGCGATGGTGACGACCCGAATGCCGAACTGGGCGAGGTCGCGGGCGGCGGTGACGGTCATACCGGCGACGCCGGCCTTGGAGGCGGCGTACGCGATCTGGCCGACCTGGCCCTCGAAGGCGGCGATCGAGGCGGTGTTGACGACGAGACCGCGCTGGCCGTTCTCGTCCGGCTCCTGGTGGGCGATGGCCTCGGCGGCCAGCCGCATCACATTGAACGTCCCCAGCAGGTTGACGTTCAGGACCGTCCGGAACAGATCCAGGTCGTGCGGGCCCTTGCGGCCCAGGATGCGGGCGGAGGGGGCGATGCCCGCGCAGTTGACGGCGAGCCGCAGCTCGGCGCCGTCGGCCTCGATCCGGGCGAGGGCCTCGCGGACGGGGCCCTCCTCGGTGACGTCGGCGGCGAGCAGCGTGACGCCGTCGGGCCGGGGTCCCGCGGCGGCGACGGCCTTGTCCAGGTCCAGGCCGTAGACGGTGGCGCCGCGGGCGGCCAGGGCGGCGGCGGTGGCGGCGCCCAGGCCGGATGCGGCGCCGGTGACGAGCGCGGCGGAGCCGGCGATGTCCATGGAACTCCTCGTACGAAATGAGTCGTGGCGTCGGGCAGGTCGGGAAGGGTCAGCGGACGAGCTGGCGGCTGATGACCAGCCGCTGGATCTGGTTCGTTCCTTCGAAGATCTGCATGATCTTGGCCTCGCGCATGTAGCGCTCCGCCGGGAAATCGCGGGTGTAGCCATACCCGCCGAGGACCTGGACGGCGTCCGTGGTCACCTTCATGGCGGCGTCGGTCGCGATCAGCTTGGCGGCGCTTGCCTGGCGGCTGAAGGGGCGGCCGAGGTCGCGGCGGCGGGCCGCGTCGAGGTAGGTGGCGCGGGCGGAGTCGACGGCGGCGGCCATGTCGGCGAGCAGGAAGCCGAGGCCCTGGTGGTCGATGATCTTCCGGCCGAAGGTGGTGCGCTCGTTGGCGTATGCGACGGCGGCCTCGAGGGCGGCCTGGGCGAGGCCCGTGGCGCAGGCGGCGATCCCGAGCCGGCCCGAGTCGAGCGCGCTGAACGCGATCTGGAGGCCCTGCCCCTCGTCGCCGATGAGCCGGTCGGCGTCCAGGAGGGCGCCGTCCCAGTGGGCCGAGGTGGTGGGGACGGCCTGGAGGCCCATCTTCCGCTCGGGCTTGCCGAAGCTGAGGCCCTCGGTCTCGCCGGGGGCGAGGAAGCAGGAGATGCCGTGGCTGCCCGGCGCGGTGCGGGCGAAGAGGGCGTAGAAGCCGGCCCTGCCGCCGTGGGTGATCCATGCCTTGTTGCCGGTGACGCGGTACGCGGTGCCGTCGTCGGTGCGCTCGGCCTTGCAGGAGAGGGCGGCCGCGTCGGAGCCGGCCTGCGGCTCGGAGAGGCTGTAGCCGCCGATGGTCTCGCCGGCGAGCATCGCGGGCAGCCAGCGCTCCTTCTGCTCCGCGGTGCCGAAGGTGTGCAGCGGATGGCAGGCGAGCGTGTGGACGCTGGTGGCGACGGCGACGGCCGCCCAGCGGGCCGCAAGCTCCTCCAGGACCTGGAGGTACACCTCGTACGGCTGGCCTCCGCCGCCGAACTCCTCGGGGTACGCGAGGCCGAGCAGCCCGGCGTCGCCCAGGGTGGTGAACAGACCTTCCGGGTACGTCTCGGCGGCCTCGTGCTCGTCCACGCGGGGGGAGAGCTCCTTGTCGGCGATCTCCCGCGTGAGGGCGATGAGGTCCGCTGCCTCGGGGGTGGGAAGCAGGCGGTCGACATCCATGGCGACTCCAGTGACACTCAGCACCGCTGTAACGGTACTGCGGGCGGTACGGCAGTACCGTTGAGAGTAGCGCAGAAGGGTTCCGCCGTAACCCCCCGAACGGGGCGGCCTGCATACTGTTCGGGTGATCGAGACCTCAGCCGCCGGCGCCGCCCCCAAGCTGACGGGCCGCGGTGCGGCCCGTCGCTCCGCGCTGTTCGAGGAGCTGGTGGCCCTCCTGGTCGGCGAAGGCTTCGCCCAGCTGACCCTGGACGATCTGGCGGCCCGGCTGCGCTGCTCCAAGCGCACGCTCTACGGCCTGGCGGACAGCAAGGAGCAGCTCGTCCGGGCGGCCGTGGTCCACTTCTTCCGGCGGGCGACCACCCGGGTCGAGGCCGTGCTCGCCGCGGAGCAGGAGCCCGCGGAGCGCCTGGCCGCGTATCTGCGGGCGGTCGCGGCGGAACTGGCCCCGGTCTCCCCCCGGTTCTTCGACGACGTGGCCGCCTTCGAACCCGCCGCCGAGGTCTACGAGCGCAACACCCGCGCGGCGGCGGGCCGGGTGCAGCAGCTGATCGAGGAGGGCGTGCGCGCGGGCGCGTTCCGCGAGGTGCACGTGACCTTCGCGGCCGATGTCATCGCCTCGGTCATGGTCCGCATCCAGCGGCGGCAGGTCGCCGCGGCGACCGGGCTGGCGGACGCGGAGGCGTACGGACAGCTGGCCGAGCTGCTCCTGAACGGCCTGCGCAAGAACTGAGAACCGCCCCCGGCGCGGTCGGCCGATCGGTGCCCGGGCTAGAACTCGTCGCCGGTGTGCGGCAGTCGGGCCGTCCGCAGCGCCGTGTCGAGCGTGGCGGCCGCGCCCGGAACGTGCTCCTCGACCAGGCCGGCGGCGACCAGGTCCGTGACCCGCGTACCGCCGAGATAGCAGGCGCCCAGGTCCCGTACGCCGATGGAGAGCTCGGCCGGGTCGCCGGTCGGCTCGTACCGTGCCCCTTCCGGGGCGGCCGTCAGCCGGAAGCGGCCGGAGTTGGCGGGGAGGCGGCTGTCGTGCACCTCCAGGACCACATCCACCGGGGCGGCCCAGGAGCGGGCCGTCAGCGCCGCGCGGACGTCGACGAGTCGCACCCACAGCGCGGGGAACTGCCCCGTCACGCGCACCTGGTCGCGGTCCCCGGCGAAGAGCAGCAGCGGGTCGTCGAGCGGCCTGCCCCAGGCGCGGACGGCGCCGGTCAGGTCGATCGAGGCAAGGTAGCGCCAGAGCGCGGCCGCGGCGGCCGGGGTGTCGGCCTCCAGCTCGTCGACCCGCACCAGGCCGGGGGTGTGTGCCTCCTCGTTCTCGCCCTTGGTGCGGTAGACGGCGTATCCGGCGAGGGGGTCGCCGAGGGCGACGATCCGGGGCGGCGAGAGCTCGTCGTCCTCCTCGTCCTGGTCGGCGAGCCACTCCCCGCTCCAGCGTTCCTCGTCCCGCGCGATCCGGCCGGCCCGCAGAGCGCGCGTGGCCTCGAAGTAGGGCCCGACGGCGGCCGGCGCGTCGGCCGGTTCGATCAGACGCAGCGGGCGTTCGTCGGGGTCGATCCGCAGGGCGAGCGGGCGCCGCGAGTCGATCTCGACGGTGACGCCCTGGGTGGCGGGTCCGAAGCCGAACCGGCCGTAGATGGCGTCCTCGGAGGCCCAGAGCGCGGCGATCGGCTCGGCGCGCTCGGCGGAGCGGCGGAAGAGCTCGGCGAGCAGCGCGGAGAGCACCCCGCGGCGCCGGTGCGTGGGGGCGACGGAGACGTAGGTGAGTCCGGGGCAGGGCAGTTCGCCGCCGGGCACGGAGAGGGTGAAGCGGTGCGCGGCGACGAAGCCGACGAGGGTCTCGCCGTCGTACGCCCCGATCCGCTCGCACGGGAGGAGCAGCTCGCGGTGGTGCTTGCGCTGCTCCTCCTCGGGACGCTCGTGGAAGACGAGGTACGCGAGATCGAGGGCGCGGTCGAGATGCGCTTCGGGTACGTCACGAATGTCCATGATCCGGACCCTAACCGTCGACCGGGCCGGTACTCCAAGGGCGGGCGCGCCCCCGGTCAGGCGACGGACCCTATCCGGCCATCGGGTGCGCGCGGTCCGTCGTGGTGGATCGGGGTGTGGGCGCCGGTCAGGGAGGTGCCGGAGCCGCCACGGCGGTTGGCGACGATCTCGGCGGCGATGGACAGGGCCGTCTCCTCCGGGGTGCGGGCGCCGAGGTCGAGCCCTATCGGGGAGCGCAGACGGGCCAGTTCGAGCTCGGTGACACCGACGTCGCGCAGGCGCTTGTTGCGGTCCTCGTGGGTGCGGCGGGAGCCCATCGCGCCGACGTAGGCGACGGGAAGCTTCAGGGCCGCTTCGAGGAGCGGGACGTCGAACTTGGCGTCGTGCGTCAGCACGCACAGCACGGTCCGCCCGTCGACCTCGGTCGACTCGAGATAGCGGTGCGGCCAGTCGACGATGATCTCGTCGGCCTCCGGGAATCGCGCCGGCGTCGCGAAGACGGGCCGGGCGTCGCAGACGGTGACGTGGTAGCCGAGGAACTTGCCGACCCGGACGAGGGCGGAGGCGAAGTCTATGGCGCCGAAGACGATCATGCGGGGGGCCGGGACGGAGGACTCGACGAGGAGGGTGAGCGGCTGTCCGCAGCGGCTGCCGTCCGCGCCGATCTCGACGGTGCCGGTGCGGCCGGCGTCGAGCATCGCCACGGCTTCGCCGGCCGCGGTGCGGTCCAGCTCGGGGTGGCCGCCGAGGCCGCCCTCGTACGTACCGTCGGGGTGGACCAGGAGCGCCCGGCCCATCAGGTCGGCGGGGCCCTCGACGATCCTGGCGAGGGCCGCCGCCTCGCCCGAGACCGCGGCGGCCAGAGCGGCGGGGAAGACCCCGCCGCGGACCGGGGTGACGAGGATGTCGATGACTCCGCCGCAGGTCAGACCCACGGCGAAGGCGTCCTCGTCGCTGTATCCGAAGCGCTCGACGACGGTCTGGCCGTCTTCGAGGGCCTGTCGGCACAGGTCGTAGACCGCGCCCTCCACACATCCGCCGGACACCGAGCCGATCGCCGTACCGTCGCTGTCGACGGCGAGCGCGGCGCCCGGCTGCCGGGGTGCGCTCCCGCCGACCGCCACGACGGTGGCGACGGCGAACTCGCGTCCCTGCCCGACCCACCGGTGCAGCTCTTCGGCGATGTCCAGCATCTCGAACTCCTCGATACGTGTGTGGAGGGCGACGTTACGGGCGTCAGCCGACGCCCAGCCAGCTCTCGATCGGATGGATCGCGAAGAACACGATGAAGATCGCGGTCAGGCCCCACATGAAGGCGCCCACTTCGCGTGCCTTGCCCTGCGCCGTCTTGATGACGGCGTAGGAGATGACACCGGCCGCGACACCCGTGGTGATGGTGTAGGTGAACGGCATCAGGACCACGGTGAGGAACACCGGGATCGCGACGGAGCGGTCGCTCCAGTCGACGTGCTTGGCGTTCTGCATCATCATCGCGCCGATGACGACCAGGGCCGCGGAGGCGACCTCGGCAGGCACGATCGCGGTGATCGGGGTGAAGAAGAGGCAGGCGGCGAAGAACGCGCCCGTGACGACGGAGGACAGACCCGTACGGGCACCCTCGCCGACGCCGGTCGCCGATTCGACGAAGACCGTCTGGCCGGAGCCGCCGACGCCGCCGCCGATGACACCACCGGCACCGTCGATGAACAGCGCCTTGGAGAGGCCGGGCATACGGCCCTGCGAGTCGGCGAGCTTGGCCTCGGAGCCGACACCGATGATCGTGGCCATGGCGTCGAAGAAGCCGGCGAGCACCAGGGTGAAGATGATCATGGTGATCGTGATGTAGCCGACGTCGCCCCAGCCGCTGAAGGACACTTCGCCGATGAGCGAGAAGTCCGGCGTGGAGACGGCGCTGCCGTTGAGCTCCGGCGGGCCGGAGAACCAGGACTTGGCCGGCAGGTCGCCGACGGCGTTGACGATGGCGGCGATGACCGTGCCCGCCACGATGCCGATCAGGATGGCGCCGGGCACGTTGCGGGCCTGGAGCGCGAAGATCAGCAGCAGGGTGAAGGCGAAGATCAGGACCGGCCAGCCGGCCAGCTCACCGGCCGGGCCGAGGACCACGGGGCCGCCGCCGGGCGAGGGGTTCTCGTGGACGAAGCCGGCCTTGACGAAGCCGATCAGCGCGATGAAGAGACCGATGCCGATGGTGATCGCGTGCTTGATCGCCAGCGGGATCGCGTTCATGATCATCTCGCGGAGACCGGTCACCACCAGGAGACAGATCACCGCACCGTAGGCCACACACATGGCCATGGCCTGCGGCCAGGTCATGACGGAGATGACCTGCGAGGACAGGACGCCGGAGACGCTCAGACCGGCTGCCAGGGCGAGCGGGACCTTGCCCCAGAAGCCCATCAGCAGGGTGGTCGCGGCGGCGGCGAGGGCGGTCGCGGTGATGAGTGCGGGCTGGCTGAGGACGTTGCCGTCCACATCCTTGCCGCCGAGGATCAGGGGGTTGAGCAGGAGAATGTACGCCATCGCCATGAAGGTGGTGACGCCGCCGCGGATCTCCGTCGCGACGGTGGATCCTCTCTCCGAGATGTGAAAGTACCGGTCGAGCCAAGAGCGGCCGGCGGGGACGTTCGAGCCGGAGCCCGCGTCCTCCGAGGCGGTCTTGGGCTCCACTGACGACTGGGTCATGGGGCCTACTCCCAAGGTTCAAAGGGGCACCCGCATAAGACTGGGGAAGTCAGAAAAGCCGCGGGATTTGGGATGGTGCGTTGGCTGCACGACCCGGGGGACGGCCCGAGACGAACTTGGATGAATCAGGTCAATCTGGTGCTACTCGGTACTGCTCGATGGTGCTGGTGGTGCTGGTGTTACTCGGTGACGCTGGTGCTGCCAGTGGTATCGCTGAGCGGTGATACCGGGGGTCGCTCCGGGCGGTGCGGGCGGGAAGTGTGACGTTCCTGGGAGGCACACACCGCCCGGAGAGTCCTACAGGGTGCCGGTGAGCGCCTCGGGGCGGACCGGCGTCTTGTTGAGCTCCAGGCCCGTCGCGTTCCGGATCGCCGCGAGGACGGCCGGGGTGGACGACAGGGTCGGGGCCTCGCCGAGTCCCCGCAGGCCGTACGGCGCGTTGGGGTCGGCCAGTTCGAGTACGTCGACCGGGATGGTCGGCGTGTCGAGGATCGTCGGGATCAGGTAGTCCGTGAAGGAGGGGTTGCGCACCTTCGCGGTCTTCGGGTCCACGATGATCTCTTCCATCACCGCGACGCCCAGGCCCTGCGTGGTGCCGCCCTGGATCTGGCCGACGACGGAGAGCATGTTGAGCGCCTTGCCGACGTCCTGGGCGGTCGCGAGCTCGATGACCTTCACCAGGCCGAGCTCGGTGTCCACCTCCACCACCGCGCGGTGCGCGGCGAAGGTGTACTGGACGTGGCCGTCGCCCTGGCCGGTGACCAGGTCGAACGCGACGGTCGGGCGGTGCCGGAACTCGTGCTCCTGGTCGATGGCCTCGCCCTCGAGCACGTCCGCCAGGTCCGCGAGGACCTCGCCGCCGTCGGTGACGACCTTGCCGCTCTCCAGCAGCAGCTCGGCGGTGGCCCACGCAGGGTGGTACGAGCCGAACTTGCGGCGGCCGATCTCCAGGACGGCCTCGCGCACCTTCTCGCAGGTGTTCTTCACCGCGCCACCGGTCATGTACGTCTGCCGGGAGGCGGACGTCGAACCGGCGGAGCCGACCTGGGTGTCGGCCGGGTGGATGGTCACCTGGGTGACACCCAGCTCCGTGCGGGCGATCTGCGCGTGGACGGTGACACCGCCCTGGCCGACCTCCGCCATGGCCGTGTGGACCATCGCGACGGGCTCGCCGTTGATGACCTCAAGCCGCACGCGGGCGGTGGAGTAGTCGTCGAAGCCCTCGGAGAAGCCGACGTTCTTGATGCCGACGGCGTAGCCGACACCGCGGACGACGCCCTCGCCGTGGGTGGTGTTCGACAGACCGCCCGGAAGGGCGCGGACGTCCGCGTCCTCGCCGGCCGCGAGCCACTGCTGCTCGGGCGGCAGCGGGCGGGCCTTGACCCGGCGCAGCAGCTCGGCGACCGGGGCCGGCGAGTCCACGACCTGGCCGGTCGGCATGATCGTGCCCTGCTCCATGGCGTTGATCTGGCGCAGCTCCACCGGGTCCATGCCCAGCTTCGCCGCCAGCTTGTCCATCTGCGCCTCGTACGCGAAGCACGCCTGGACCGCGCCGAAGCCGCGCATCGCGCCACAGGGCGGGTTGTTCGTGTAGAGCGCGACCGCCTCGATCTCGACGTCGTCGACCACGTAGGGGCCGGCGCCGAGCGAGGAGGCGTTGCCGACGACGGCCGGGGAGGCCGATGCGTAGGCGCCGCCGTCGAGCACGATCCGGGCCTTGAGGTGCGTGAGCTTGCCGTCCTTGGTGGCGCCGTGCTCGTACCAGAGCTTCGCCGGGTGGCGGTGCACGTGGCCGAAGAAGGACTCGAAGCGGTTGTAGACGATCTTGACCGGCTTGCCGGTGCGGAGTGCCAGGAGGCAGGCGTGGATCTGCATCGACAGGTCCTCGCGGCCGCCGAAGGCACCGCCGACGCCGGAGAGCGTCATGCGGACCTTCTCCTCGGGCAGGCCGAGGACCGGAGCGATCTGCTTGAGGTCGGAGTGCAGCCACTGGGTGGCGACGTACAGGTCGACACCACCGTCCTCGCAGGGCACGGCGAGACCGGACTCCGGGCCGAGGAAGGCCTGGTCCTGCATGCCGAAGGTGTACTCGCCCTCGACGATCACGTCGGCCCGCTTGCGGGCCTCCTCCACGTTGCCGCGGATGATCGGCTGGCGGTGCACGATGTTCGGGTGCGGGACGTGACCGATGTGGTGGTCGTCGCGGCCCTCATGGATCAGCGGCGCGTCGGGGGCGAGGGCGGAGGCCTCGTCGGTGACGACCGGCAGTTCCCTGTACTCGATCTTGACCTTGGCGGCCGCGCGGCGCGCGGTCTCCGGGTGGTCGGCGGCGATCAGGGCCACCGGCTCGCCGTGGTGGCGTACCCGGCCGTGGGCCAGGACGGGGGTGTCCTGGATCTCCAGGCCGTAGTTCTTCATCTCGGCCGGCAGGTCGTCGTACGTGAGGACGGCGTACACACCGGACATGGCGAGCGCCTCGGAGATGTCGATGGAGACGATCTCGGCGTGCGCGACGGTCGAGCGGAGCGTCTGGCCCCAGAGCATGTCCTCGTGCCACATGTCCGAGGAGTACGCGAACTCACCGGTGACCTTGAGGGTGCCGTCCGGGCGGAGCGTGGACTCGCCGATGCCGCCCTTGGTGTGGTTCTGGGTGACGTTCGTCGGCGTGCCCGCCGGAACGGTGCGCGTGTTCTGCGCCATGGTCAGACCGCCTCTCCCTGACGGGCGGCCGCCAGGCGGACCGCGTCGAGGATCTTCTCGTAGCCCGTGCAGCGGCAGAGGTTGCCGGAGAGGGCCTCACGGATGTCCTGGTCGGACGGGTCGCTCTGGCGCTCCAGGAGCTCGTCGGCGGCGATCAGCAGACCCGGGGTGCAGAAGCCGCACTGGACGGCGCCGGCGTCGATGAACGCCTGCTGGATCGGCGAGAGTTCGACACCCTCACCGGTCTGCGAGTCGGCCGGCTTGGCCTGCCACTTCTTCGCCGAGTCGAGGCTGGTGCCGCAGCCGCCGGTGCCACAGGCACCGCCCGGGTGGGCGTCCTCGCGGTGCTGCGAGTAGTCCGCGAGCCCCTCGACGGTGACGACCTCGCGGCCCTCGACCTGACCGGCGGCCACGAGGCAGGAACAGACCGGCACGCCGTCCAGACGCACGGTGCAGGAACCGCACTCGCCCTGCTCGCAGGCGTTCTTGGAGCCGGGAAGCCCCATCCGCTCACGCAGAACGTAGAGAAGGGACTCGCCCTCCCAGACGTCGTCGGCTTCCTGCGGACGACCGTTGACCGTGAAATTGACGCGCATGGTTATGCAGCTCCCTCAAGCGAGCGGCCGGTGCCGCGGTACTGCTCCCAGGTCCAGCCGAGCTGACGGCGGGCCATGATGCCGACGGCGTGGCGGCGGTACTTGGCGGTGCCACGGACGTCGTCGATCGGGTTCGCGGCACCCGAGCACAGGTCCGCGAACTGCTTGGCGATCGACGGGGTGATGATCTTGCCGCTCTCCCAGAAACCGCCCTCCTCCAGAGCCGCGTTCAGGAAGGCCTCGGCCTCCTTGGCGCGGATCGGGGTCGGCGCGGCCGAACCGATGCCGGTGCGGACCGTGCGGGTCTCCGGGTGGAGCGCCAGGCCGAAGGCGCAGACCGCGATGACCATCGCGTTGCGGGTGCCGACCTTGGAGTACTGCTGGGGACCGTCCGCCTTCTTGATGTGGACGGTCTTGATGAGCTCGTCGGGCTGCAGCGCGTTGCGCTTCACGCCCGTGTAGAACTCGTCGATCGGGATGAACCGGTTGCCGCGCACCGACTCGACCTCGACCTCGGCACCCGCCGCGAGCAGCGCGGGGTGTGCGTCACCGGCCGGCGACGCCGTGCCCAGATTGCCGCCGACGCCACCGCGATTGCGGATCTGCGGGGAGGCCACGGTGTGCGAGGCCAGCGCGAGGCCCGGCAGCTCGGCCCGCAGGTTCTCCATGATCTGGGTGTACGCAACGGACGCGCCGAGGCGGACGTTCTCCTCGCCGACCTCCCACTCGCGGAGCAGCTCGATACGGTTCAGGTCCAGGAGGTACTCGGGTCGCCGGTGGTCGAAGTTGATCTCGACCATGACGTCGGTGCCACCCGCGATGGGCACGGCCGTGGGGTGCTCTGCCTTGGCGGCGAGCGCCTCCTCCCAGCTGGCGGGGCGAAGGAAGTCCATGGTGGCTCTCTTCTTGTGCTTCTAGTGATCGGGGGTCGGTCTACTGGGCCCGGGGATGACCGGCCCTCGACTTCGAATTCATGTTCACGTGCTGTTAACGCGATGTGTGGCCTAGTACACAAGCCCGGCTCGCTGGGGTGCAGTCACCGAAAACATGAAGGAGTTGGCTGGTGTCCCGGTTCGTCTTGTAGATTCGAACGAAAGGCGGGGCTCAGTAACCTCGCCGTTTTCCCCTGGAAACGGTGGCACCAGCCACCGACGACAACGCGACAGACGAGTGACTGACGAAAAGGAACGGCGGCGACGAGATGCGGCTGCGCGCACTGCTGGAAACCGACGCGCTGGGGCTGCGCCTGCTCGGTGGTGAGGACGAGCTGGACCGCACCGTCCGTGGCGTGATGACGACGGACCTGAAGGACCCCAGCCGGTACCTGTCCGGCGGGGAGCTGGTCCTCACCGGCCTCGCCTGGCTGCGGGAGCCGGAGGACGCCGAGCCCTTCGTCCGGATCCTGGCCTCCGCCGGGGTGGCGGCGCTGGCCGCCGGCGAGGCGGAACTCGGCGACATCCCCGACGATCTCGTACAGGCGTGTTTGCGCCATCGGCTGCCGCTCTTCGCGGTGAACGAGTCCGTTGCATTCGCGACGATCACCGAGCATGTTGTTCGACAGGTCTCCGGGGAGCGGGCCGGTGACCTGGCGGCGGTCGTGGATCGTCACAGGCGGCTGATGACCTCCGGTCCGGCGGGCGGCGGACCCGAGGTCGTCCTCGACCTCCTCGGCTCCGACCTCGACCTGCGGGCCTGGGTCCTCTCCCCCACCGGCCGCCAGATCGCGGGCGCGGGGGAGCCGCTGGACGCCGGTCTCGCGGCCACGCTGGCCGGCGAGCACCTGGCCGCCACCCGTACCGGACGGCGCGGGCCGCACCGTCTGAGCACCGCCGGCTCCACGTACTCTCTCTTCCCGATCCGCAACACCGGGCGCGGGGCCCCGCCCGCCTCCAGGGACGTACGGGAGACCGTCCTGTCCGACTGGCTGCTCGCCGTCGAGGCCGACGCGGGCGACTGGCCGGCGGCCCGGCTGGACCTGCTCCAGGGCGTCACCCAGCTCATCGCCGTCGAGCGGGACCGGCGGGACGCGGCGCGCACCGTACGGCGCCGGCTCGCGCAGGAGGTCCTGGAGCTGGTCCAGACGGGCGCCGCGCCCGCCGAGATCGCCGCCCGTCTGCGGGTGGCCGCCCCGGTGCTGCTTCCGGGCCTGGGGACCGCCCCGCACTGGCAGGTCGTCGTCGCCCGCGTGGAATGGGACACGGAGGGCGGGACGGGCGCCGTGGACACCGGTCCGGTGGCCCAGGCGCTCCTGGAGGAGATCCTCGTCGACCCCGCGACCGTGGGCGCCGACTCCGCCGATCGGATCGCCGTCGCCCACCACGGCGACGAGGCCATCGCCCTGGTCCCGCTGCCCGCCGGGCCCCTGCCGGACAGCGAGGACGAGGGCACCACCAGCATCGGGCTGCACGCCGACGCGCTGCTCGCGGCGGTACGGGACCCGCTGTCGTCCGGTCTCGCCGACGACGGCCGCCTCACCCTGGGCGTCAGCGCGGCCGTGCACTCGGCCGAGGGCCTGCGCGGCGCCCTGGAGGAGGCCCGCCACGCCCGCCGTGTCGCCGCCGCCCGCCCGGGCCGTGTGTGCGCCGCGGGCCACCACGAGCTGGCCTCCCACGTCCTGCTCCTCCCGTTCGTCCCGGACGACGTCCGCCGCGCCTTCACGGCCCGGCTGCTCGACCCGCTGCGCGACTACGACCGCCGGCACCGCGCCGAGCTGATCCCCACGCTGGAGGCCTTCCTCGACTGCGACGGCTCCTGGACCCGCTGCGCGACCCGACTCCACCTGCATGTGAACACCCTGCGCTACCGGGTGGGCCGGATCGAGCAACTGACCGGCCGCGACCTGTCGCGTCTGGAGGACAAGCTCGACTTCTTCCTGGCGCTGCGGATGTCGTAGGGCTCGGAAGGTCCGGGGTGACGGGGACCCGGTGGCCGGCGAGGTGGGCGCGCCAGCACAGATCGACGTCGTCGCGCATGAGGGGGAGCATGCGGTCGAAGCCGCCGAGCTCCTCGTAGAC
>NZ_JBHWBS010000134.1:0-16050 GCF_042735655.1 Streptomyces sp. NPDC059567
CGGGAGGGTGTCGGGTGGTGGGCGGGTCTCTGTGGGGGCGCGCGGCGGCGGCGGCGAGCCGGGCCTCGCGGCGCTGGCGGCCCGGGGGGGCGCCGCCCCCCGCCCGGCGGCCGGCCCCCCCTTCGCGCGGCGCCACGGGACGGTGCACCGTGGCGCCGGGCTCCGCCGGGTGGCCGGTCAGCCCTTCTTGATCTCCCAGAAGCGGAAGACGGTCGAGGCGTCCAGGGTCCACTCGAGGCCGTTGATGCCGTCGCGGGCGACCGCGTACTGCTTGCCCTGCCAGAGCGGGAGCAGGGGCAGTTCCTCGGCGACCAGGTCCTGGAGCTTGTTGAAGTCCTCGGTCGTGGCGGAGCGGTCGGCGGCGGCCGACGTCTTCGGGAGGATGCTGCCGGTGATGGTGCGGTTGTCGTAGTTGTTGCCGAGGACGTTGCCCGGGCCGAAGAACGGGGCGGTGAAGTTGTCGGCGTCGGGGTAGTCGGGGACCCAACCCTTGACGTACACGCCGTACTTGCCGTCGGCGATGCCCTTCTCGTACTGCTCGAACTCGACGGACTTCATGTCGGCGTCGAACAGACCGCTGCTGTTGAGCTGTTCGGCTATCGCCTTGAGCTCCTGGTCGGTGGAGGGGCCGTAACGGCTCGGCGTGGACCAGAGGGTGAGCTTCACCTTGCCGGTGATGCCGGCCTTGCGCAGCGCCTTCTTGGCCTTGGCCGCGTCGGGGCTGCCGTAGGTGTCGAAGAAGGCCGTGTTGTGGCCCGCGATGCCGGCCGGGACGATCGAGTACAGCGGCGTGGCGGTCGACTTGTAGACGTTCTGGACGAGCGCCTCGCGGTCGACGAGGTGGGCGATGGCCTGGCGGACGCCGAGCTTGCCGACGACCGGGTCCTTGACGTTGAAGACCAGGTGCTGGACCTCGGCGCTGGAGCCCTGGACGACCTCGACGCCCTGGTCGGCCGTGGTGGCGGACGCCTCGAGGGCGGCGATGTCGTCGGCGGAGAGGCCACGGTAGGCGACGTCGATGTCGTTGTCCGTGAGGGCCTTGGAGAGGCCGGCGCGGTCGCCGCCGTAGAGCTTCAGCGTGACACCGCTGTTCTGCGGCTTGGCGCCGCCCCGGTAGTCGCCGTTGACGGAGAAGACGGCCTCGGTGTCGCTGAGGGAGTCCAGCTTGTACGGGCCGGAGCCGACCGCCTTGCCGTCGGTGCGCAGCGCGTCCGCGCTGTACTCGCGGTGGTCGACGATCGAGCCCGCGCCGGAGGCGATCTTGCTCGGGAAGGTGGCGTCGGGGGTCTTGAGCCGGAAGACGACGGTCAGGTCGTCCGGGGTCTCGATGGAGTCGATCGAGGACAGCAGCGGCGCCGGGCCGGCCGGGTCGTCGATCTTCAGCGCGCGGTCGAAGGAGAACTTGACGTCCTTCGAGGTCAGCGGGTTGCCGTTGGAGAACTTCAGGCCCTCGCGGAGGGTGCAGCGGTAGACCTTGCTGCCTCCCTCGAAGTTGCACTTCTCGGCGGCTTCCGGCTCGGGCTCGGTGTTGCCCTTGGGGAAGCTGAGCAGGGACTGGAAGACGTTGTTGAACAGCAGCCAGGAGCCGGGGTCGTAGCCGGCGGCGGGGTCGGTGGCCAGGACCTCGTCGGACATGCCGACGCGGACGTTGTCACCGGAGCTCGCGGCGCCGTCGCCCTGCTCGGTGCCGCAGCCGCTGAGCAGGGCGGCGGACAGCCCCGCGGCGAGGGGAGCCGTCAGCCACTTGTTGTGCTTCACAGAACGTGCCTCTTGATCTCTTGCCAGACCGGCGCGCGCCCATGCGCGGCCGGTGTTACCGAGCTGGTTGCGGGGTCAGGCGGTGCCGCGGCCGAGCTCCCAGAGGAGCAGGTCCGAGGAGGTGTTCAGCGCCCATTCGACGCCGGTCAGATCGTCGCGCGCGGCGACGTACTGCTTGCCCTGCCAGAGCGGCAGGACGGGAACGTCCTTGGCGACGATCTTCTGGATCTGACCGAAGACGGCGCTTGCGGCGTTGCGGTCGGCCGAGCGGCGCGACTGCGGGATCAGCTGCTCGCGGACGGACGCGTTGACGTAGGGGGTGTTGAGGAAGTTGTCGGCGTCAAGGAAGGGGGCGACGTAGTTGTCCGGGTCGGGGAAGTCGGGGAACCAGCCGAGACCGTAGACGGCGTAGTCGCCGCGCTTCTGCGCGGGCCGGAAGGTGGACCACTCGGAGCCCTGGACGGTGACGTCGAAGAGGCCGGTGGCGTTGAGCTGGTCGCGCAGCGCCTCGAACTCCTTCTGGGTGCCGGAGCCGTAGTGGTCGGTCGTGTAGTGGAGGGTGACCTTGACCGGCTTCGTGATGCCGGCCTTGCTCAGGATGCCCTCGGCCTTCTTGGTGCTGGGCTCCCCGTAGCTGTCGAAGAAGGCGGTGGAGTGGCCCGTGACGCTGGAGGGGATCAGCGAGTAGAGAGGCTGGGCGGTGGTGCCGTAGACCGTGTTGATGAGCGCGCCGCGGTCGACGACGGCGGCCATGGCCTGCCGTACGGCCGCGTCCTTGACGGAGGGGTCGGCGGTGTTGAAGGCGAGGTAGCGGATCTCCAGACCGGGGACCTCGGTGAGGTCGATGCCCTCCTTGGGCTTCTCGGTGAGGTCCTTGACCTGGTCGAGCGACATGGAGCGGGTCATCATGTCGATCTCGCGGCTCTCGAGGGCCTTGCCCATGGAGTCCGAGTCGGCGAAGGAGCGCAGTTCGACCCTGTCGTTGCGCAGGGTGATGTCGCCCTTGTACTTCGGGTTCTTGGTGAAGACGGCCTTGACGATCTTCTCGCCCTGGAGTTCCGTCTTCATGGTGTACGGGCCCGAGCCGTCCACCTCGAAGCCCGCGCGGAGCTCCTTGGCGCTGTACTTGTCCTTGCTGAGGATGCCCGCGACCGGAGTGGAGAGCTTGTACGGGAACGTGGCGTCGGGCGTCTTCAGGTGGAAGACGATTTCGCGGTCGCCGTTGGTCTCGACGGTGTCGATGTTGGCGAGGAGGGCGGCCGTACCGTTGTCGGACTTGATCGCCAGTACGCGTTCGACGGAGAACTTCACGTCAGCGGCGGTGACGGGCGTGCCGTCGGCGAAGGTCAGCCCCTCCCGCAGCTTGCAGCGGTAGCTCTCGCTGAGGCGGTCGCTGAAACGGCAGCTCTCGGCGGCTTCGGGGACGGGCTCGCCG
The DNA here is from genome assembly GCF_042735655.1 of Streptomyces sp. NPDC059567. NCBI lineage: Bacteria > Bacillati > Actinomycetota > Actinomycetes > Kitasatosporales > Streptomycetaceae > Streptomyces > Streptomyces sp. NPDC059567. The sequence continues at coordinate 3,194 of NZ_JBHWBS010000134.1, forward strand.
CCACCGCGGGGCACGTGCATCAGGGTCTGGACGGTCTGCCGCAGGATGTTCCAGGCGCCGGTGTCGTAGGCGAAGGCCGGGTCGAGGGGCGCGGGGGCTTCGGCGGTGGCGAGGAACTGGTCCGTGGTGCCGACGACGATGGCTCCGGACTCGTCCGAACCGCCGCAGGCGACGAGCAGCGGGGCGAGCAGACCGGCGACGGCCGGCAGGGCCAAGGTCTTGCGGTTCATCCTGGACGTTCTCCTCATCCGGCACTGGGATACAGCGGGTACGGACACTCCGCCGCTGCGCCCGGTCGGGGCGGGGATCGGGCCGGGATAGGTGTGCGATCGGTCCTGTGCTCGCGGCGACTTGGGTGGGTTGCCGAGGCACGCGGAAGTGCGGCGAAGTACTCGCGAAAGATTAGTGGGCGAGGCCCTATCGCCAGGACCGCGGGCGGTCGGCGACGGATGCGGATAGTGATCATGAATGCGGCGGGCTCGATAGTCATGCGGAGGCATGATTCGCCTGGGAGTGTGCGAATCAGGACACACGGGAACGACGGAATCACCGCGTTCCGGACACCTGACGCAGGACGGCCACCCATCGATCGGCACGCTGGGTGACCAAGGTCACGTGCGTTCCTTTTCGGCGGGTGGCCGATTCATTTCGAGAGCGCGGTCACGGAAAATGCACGGCCGGACGCCCTCTGTTTCCGTGAAGAGCCTTCAAGGAGAAATGCCCGGGGCAAGCTCAGGAAAAGCTCAAAGCCTTCACCGGCTCGCGATGAGCGTGCGCAGGAAGGGCACGTCCACGTCCTCCAGGGAGCTGACCACGACGCGGCCGGCGGAGGGCGCGATGGGCGCGACGGAGGGCACCGCGACCACCCGGCAGCCGGCGGCCTCGGCGGCCGCCACACCGGTCGCCGTGTCCTCGATGACGGCGCACAGCGCCGGTTCGGCGCCGACCCCGCTCGCGGCGGTCAGATACGGCTCGGGGTGCGGCTTGGTGCGCATCACCTCGTCACCGGCGACCGTGAGGGTGAAGCGGTCGCGGCCCAGGGAGGCGAGGATCCGGTCGATGATGCGTCGGTGCGAGGCGGAGACCAGGGCGGTCGGGATGTTGTGGTGGGCCAGCTCGGCCAGGAGCCGTTCGGCGCCCGGCATCATCGGTACGCCCCGGTCGATGCGCTGCTCGAACTTCTCGTTGAGCAGGACGGTGAGCTCGGCGATGGTGATGTCGGCGCCGGTGGCCTCGATCAGATAGCCCGCACTGCGGGTCATGGGGCCGCCGACGACGATGTCGCGCCATGCCTCGTCCAGCCGGTGCCCGAGGTCGGCGAAGACCTCCACCTCGGCGTCCCACCAGAACCCCTCGGTGTCGACGAGGGTGCCGTCCATGTCGAGGAAGACCGCCTGCAGGGCGGAACTGCCGTTGGTACGGAACAAGGACGCGGGGACCGTACTGGTCATCCGGCACACCTCCATGGAGGGACGAGAAGGCCGGCCCCCTCCCCGGTACGGGGAGGATGACCGGCCTGCACTGGACCGACCAGTGTACGTCTCGATCACCGAGAACGCAGGGATATACGCCCTGACGTGCGCCGAACGGTGTCAGCGCGCGTTGAAGTACTTCGCCTCGGGGTGGTGGATGACGATCGCGTCGGTGGACTGCTCGGGGTGGAGCTGGAACTCCTCCGAGAGCTGGACGCCGATCCGCTCGGGCCGCAGCAGCTCGGCGATCTTCGCCCGGTCCTCCAGGTCGGGGCAGGCCCCGTAGCCGAGCGAGAACCGCGCGCCGCGGTACTTGAGGGCGAACATGTCCTCGACCTCGGCCGGGTCCTCGCCCGCGAAGCCGAGCTCGGCACGGACCCGGGCATGCCAGTACTCGGCGAGGGCCTCGGCCAGCTGGACGGAGAGGCCGTGCAGCTCCAGGTAGTCGCGGTAGGAGTCGGACTCGAAGAGCTTGGCGGTGGCCTCGCCGATCCGGGAGCCGACGGTGACGACCTGGAGGCCGACGACATCGGTCTCGCCGGACTCCTCCGGGCGGAAGAAGTCCGCGAGGCACAGCCGGCGGCCGCGGCGCTGACGCGGGAAGGTGAAGCGGGTCCGCTCGTTGCCCTGCTCGTCGAGGATGATCAGGTCGTCGCCCTTGGAGACGCACGGGAAGTAGCCGTGGACGACGGCCGCCTCCAGCAGGTTCTCCGTGTGGAGGCGCTCCAGCCAGCCGCGCAGCCGGGGCCGGCCCTCGGTCTCCACCAGCTCCTCGTACGACGGTCCGTCACCGGCCCGGTTCTGCTTGAGGCCCCACTGTCCCTTGAACAGGGCGCCTTCGTCGAGCCAGCTCGCGTACTCCTTGAGCTGGATGCCCTTGACGACGCGGGTGCCCCAGAACGGCGGCGTCGGCACCGGGTTGTCGGTGGCGACGTCCGAACGGCCGCCCTCCTCCGGCTCGTTGACCTCGAGCGCCGTGGCGCGCTGGGCGACGCGGCGCTGCTTGAGCTCGGGCAGGGCCGCTCCGGGCACGCCCCGCTTGACGGCGATGAGGGCGTCCATCAGGCGCAGGCCCTCGAAGGCGTCGCGGGCGTAGCGGACTTCGCCCTGGTAGATCTCGTGGAGGTCCTGCTCGACATACGCCCGGGTGAGGGCGGCGCCGCCCAGGATGACCGGGAAGTCGGCGGCCAGGCCGCGCTGGTTCAGCTCCTCCAGGTTCTCCTTCATGATCACCGTGGACTTGACCAGCAGGCCGGACATGCCGATGACGTCGGCCCGGTGCTCCTCGGCGGCGTCGAGGATCGCGGAGACCGGCTGCTTGATGCCGAGGTTCACCACGTTGTAGCCGTTGTTGGACAGGATGATGTCGACGAGGTTCTTGCCGATGTCGTGGACGTCACCGCGGACGGTGGCCAGCACGATCGTGCCCTTGCCCTCGGCGTCCGACTTCTCCATGTGCGGTTCGAGGTAGGCGACGGCCGTCTTCATGACCTCGGCGGACTGGAGCACGAACGGCAGCTGCATCTGGCCGGAGCCGAACAGCTCGCCGACGACCTTCATGCCGTCGAGCAGCGTCTCGTTGACGATGTCGAGGGCCGGGCGCTCCTGCAGGGCCTCGGCGAGGTCGGCCTCCAGGCCGTTCTTCTCGCCGTCGATGATGCGGCGCTTGAGGCGCTCCTCCAGCGGCAGGGCGAGGAGTTCCTCGGTCTTGCCGGCCTTCATGGACTTGGTCGTGGCGCCCTCGAAGAGCGCCATCAGCTTCTGCAGCGGGTCGTAGGCCGGCTCGTCCCCCTGCTGGGGGCGTCGCCGGTCGTAGATCAGGTCGAGGGCGGTGGTGACCTGCTCCTCGTCGAAGCGAGCGATCGGCAGGATCTTGGACGCGTGCACGATGGCCGAGTCCAGTCCGGCCTTGACGCACTCGTCGAGGAAGACGGAGTTGAGCAGGATGCGGGCGGCCGGGTTGAGGCCGAACGAGATGTTGGACAGGCCCAGCGTGGTCTGGACGTCCGGGTGGCGCCGCTTCAGCTCGCGGATGGCCTCGATCGTGGCGATGCCGTCCTTGCGGGACTCCTCCTGCCCGGTGCAGATGGTGAAGGTGAGGGTGTCGATGAGGATGTCCGACTCGTGGATGCCCCAGTTGCCGGTCAGGTCGTCGATGAGCCGCTCGGCGATGGCGACCTTGTGCTCGACGGTGCGGGCCTGGCCCTCCTCGTCGATGGTGAGCGCGATGAGCGCGGCGCCGTGCTCCTGGGCCAGACGGGTGACCTTGGCGAAGCGGGAGTCGGGTCCGTCGCCGTCCTCGTAGTTGACGGAGTTGATGACGGCGCGGCCGCCGAGCTTCTCCAGACCGGCCTTGATGACGTCGACCTCGGTGGAGTCGAGGACGATCGGCAGGGTGGAGGCGGTGGCGAAGCGGCCGGCCAGCTCCTCCATGTCGGCGACGCCGTCGCGGCCGACGTAGTCGACGCAGAGGTCGAGCATGTGCGCGCCCTCGCGGATCTGGTCGCGCGCCATCTCCACGCAGTCGTCCCAGCGGCCGTCCAGCATGGCCTCGCGGAACTTCTTGGAGCCGTTGGCGTTGGTGCGCTCACCGATCGCCATGTAGGAGGTGTCCTGGCGGAACGGGACCGTCTGGTAGAGCGAGGCGGCGCCGGGCTCGGGGCGCGGCTCGCGGACGGTGGGGGTGAGGTCGCGGACCCGCTCGACGACCTGGCGCAGGTGCTCCGGGGTCGTACCGCAGCAGCCGCCGATCAGGGAGAGGCCGTACTCGCGGACGAAGGTCTCCTGCGCGTCGGCCAGCTCGACCGGGGTCAGCGGGTAGTGCGCGCCGTTCTTGCCGAGGACGGGCAGGCCGGCGTTGGGCATGCAGGACAGCGGGATACGGGAGTGCCGGGCGAGGTAGCGCAGGTGCTCGCTCATCTCGGCGGGGCCGGTGGCGCAGTTCAGGCCGATCATGTCGATGCCGAGGGGCTCGAGCGCGGTGAGCGCGGCGCCGATCTCGGAGCCGAGCAGCATGGTGCCGGTGGTCTCGACGGTGACGGAGACGATCAGCGGCACGTCGATGCCGAGGGAGTCCAGGGCGCGGCGGGCGCCGATGACGGACGCCTTCGTCTGGAGCAGGTCCTGGGTGGTCTCCACGAGGAGCGCGTCGGCGCCGCCGGCGATGAGGCCCTCGGCGTTCTGCTGGTAGGCGTCGCGCAGGGCGGTGTACGGGGCGTGGCCGAGGGTCGGCAGCTTGGTGCCGGGGCCCATGGAGCCGAGGACCCAGCGCTGCTGTCCGGTGGAGGCGGTGAACTCGTCGGCGACCTCGCGGGCGATCCGGGCGCCGGATTCGGAGAGCTCGTACACCCGCTCGGGGATGTCGTACTCGCCGAGCGCGGCGAGGTTCGCACCGAAGGTGTTGGTCTCGACGCAGTCGACGCCCGAGGCGAAGTACTCCTGGTGCACGGAGCGGACGATGTCCGGCCGGGTCACGTTCAGGATCTCGTTGCAGCCTTCGAGGTTCTCGAAGTCCTCGAGGGTGGGGTCCTGTGCCTGGAGCATGGTGCCCATGGCTCCGTCGGCCACCACCACTCGGGTCGCGAGTGCCTCGCGGAGGGTTGCGGCGCGGGTCCGGCTGTCGGCGGAAGGGGTTGGCGACGAGGCCATGGATGAGCTCCCTGGGGTGCGACGGCTGTCGGCTTTGCACTCTCGGTGGAGGGTGCACGGGGCCAGACTAACCGGGCGCGCGCCGGGGTGGACATGGCGTCCCACGTGCCGGACGGCATCCTTACGTCCGGGGACTCCCGGTCACACCCGTTCGTGAACGACACTGTCCAGGTAACAAGTGGTCGACATCGACCGATAGTGTTCAGCATTGTCGAACGACATGATCCACGGGATCCTGTCCGTAAGATCCACGGGACCGCCGGGATCGTGGGACCGCCGGGATGCGGACAGGGAGAAGGGCCGGGCGATGGCGAAGAACATCCAGTCGCTTGAACGGGCGGCGGCGATGCTGCGACTGCTCGCGGGCGGCGAGCGCCGGCTCGGCCTGTCCGACATCGCCTCCTCACTGGGTCTGGCCAAGGGCACGGCGCACGGCATCCTGCGCACGCTGCAGGCCGAGGGCTTCGTGGAGCAGGACGCCCCCTCGGGCCGCTACCAGCTGGGCGCCGAGCTGCTGCGCCTGGGCAACAGCTATCTGGACGTGCACGAGCTGCGGGCGCGGGCGCTGGTCTGGACGGACGACCTGGCGCGCTCCAGCGGCGAGAGCGTCCATCTGGGCGTGCTGCACCAGCAGGGCGTGCTGATCGTGCACCACGTCTTCCGACCGGACGACAGCCGCCAGGTCCTGGAGGTGGGGGCCATGCAGCCGCTGCACTCCACGGCCCTGGGCAAGGTCCTGTCGGCCTACGACCCGGTGGCGCACAGCGAGGTCCTGGAGGTGCCGCGCGAGGGCTTCACGCCCCGCACGGTCACGGACCTCGGGGAGTTCGAGTCCCTGCTCGACATGACCCGCGCGAAGGGCTGGGCCGCCGACGTGGAGGAGACCTGGGAGGGCGTGGCCTCGGTCGCGGCCCCGATCCACGACCGGCGCCGGATGCCGGTGGGCGCGGTGGCGATCACCGGAGCGGTGGAGCGGGTCTGCGACGACGGCGAGCTGCGCTCGGAGCTGATCGCGGCGGTGCGGGACTGCGCCCGCGCGGTCTCCCGCGACCTCGGCGCGGGGCGCTTCTAGCGCCCGCCGAGGGGCGCTTCCACGGGCGCCCCGAGCCCACCCGCGGGGCCCCGCCCCGCACACGACGACCGGCCCGGCGCCTGATGGCAGCCGGGCCGTCGCGTGTCCGCGCCCACTCCCCGGCAACCCGTCGGTAACGATCGGGTCATGCGGGAAGCATTCGACCACCGAACCCTTGACGGGCTGTTGACGAGGGGGCAAAACTTCCGTTCATCGGTCGGCATTGTCGAACACCTACCGGCAATACGCGCTAGAGTGTGGCAGTGCCAAGGGCCGGCAACGCCCTCATATGAGGGCGCGGACCACCGGAGGGACCCGGGGTTCGCCTTCCCCTGGACGAAGGACAAAGGAGTCGCGGGTGTCCAGCTCCGACATCTTCATCGGCGAGATCATTGGTACCGCCGTACTCATTCTGCTCGGCGGCGGCGTCGTCGCCGCCGTGGTACTCAAGCGCTCGAAGGCTCAGAACGCCGGATGGCTCGCCATCACGTTCGGCTGGGGCTTCGCGGTCATGACCGCCGTGTACATGACGGGTACCCTCTCGGGCGCCCACCTGAACCCGGCCGTCACCGTCGGCATCGCCCTCAAGGACGGGGACTGGAGCAACGTTCCGGTCTACTTCGCGGGCCAGATGCTCGGCGCCATGCTCGGCGCGTTCCTGGTCTGGATCGCGTACTACGGACAGTTCCAGGCCCACCTCACGGACCCGGAGATCGTCTCCGCGCCGCCGCACGAGGAGGGCATGGTCGACCAGAAGGCCGCGCCGAACGCCGGTCCGGTGCTCGGTGTCTTCTCCACCGGGCCCGAGGTCCGAGTGGTCTGGCAGAACCTGGCCACCGAGATCATCGGCACGGTCGTGCTGGTCCTCGCGGTGCTCACCCAGGGCCTCAACGACAGCGGCAAGGGCCTCGGCGTCATCGGCGCCCTGATCACCGCGTTCGTCGTGGTCTCCATCGGCCTCTCGCTCGGTGGCCCGACCGGCTACGCCATCAACCCGGCCCGTGACCTCGGCCCGCGCATCGTGCACGCCCTGCTGCCGCTGCCGAACAAGGGCGGCTCCGACTGGGGCTACGCATGGATCCCGGTCGTCGGCCCCCTGGTGGGTGGCGCGATCGCCGCGGGTATCTACAACATCGCGTTCGCCTGAGCCGTCCTTCCACCCAGACCTCCTTGGAGCACACCGTGACCGACGCACACACCGCCGGCCCGTTCATCGCCGCCATCGACCAGGGCACCACCTCCTCGCGCTGCATCGTCTTCGACAAGGACGGCCGGATCGTCTCGGTCGACCAGAAGGAGCACGAGCAGATCTTCCCGAAGCCGGGCTGGGTCGAGCACGACGCCGCCGAGATCTGGGCCAACGTCCAGGAAGTCGTGGCGGGCGCCATCGACAAGGCCGGCATCACCTCCGCCGACGTCAAGGCCATCGGCATCACCAACCAGCGCGAGACCACGCTGCTCTGGGACAAGAACACCGGTGAGCCCGTCCACAACGCCCTCGTCTGGCAGGACACCCGCACCGACGCCCTCTGCAAGGAGCTCGGCCGCAACGTCGGCCAGGACCGCTTCCGCCGCGAGACCGGTCTGCCCCTCGCGTCGTACTTCTCCGGCCCGAAGGTCCGCTGGCTGCTCGACAACGTCGAGGGTCTGCGCGAGCGCGCCGAGCGCGGCGACATCCTCTTCGGCACCATGGACTCCTGGGTCATCTGGAACCTCACGGGCGGCGTCGAGGGCGGTCACCACGTCACCGACGTCACCAACGCCTCGCGCACCATGCTGATGAACCTGCACACCATGGGCTGGGACGACAAGATCCTGCAGTCCATGGAGATCCCGGCGGAGGTGCTGCCGGAGATCCGCTCCTCCGCCGAGGTGTACGGCACGGTCAAGGGCGGCGTCCTGGACGGTGTCCCGGTCGCCTCCGCGCTCGGCGACCAGCAGGCCGCCCTGTTCGGCCAGACGTGTTTCGCCGAGGGCGAGGCCAAGTCCACGTACGGCACCGGCACCTTCATGCTGATGAACACCGGCGACAAGATCATCAACTCCTACAGCGGCCTGCTGACCACGGTCGGATACCAGATCGGCGACCAGAAGCCGGTCTACGCCCTGGAGGGCTCGATCGCCGTCACCGGTTCGCTGGTGCAGTGGATGCGCGACCAGATGGGCCTGATCAAGTCCGCCGCCGAGATCGAGACGCTCGCGTCCTCGGTCGAGGACAACGGCGGCGCCTACTTCGTGCCGGCCTTCTCCGGTCTGTTCGCCCCGTACTGGCGCTCCGACGCCCGCGGTGTGATCGCCGGCCTCACCCGGTACGTCACCAAGGCGCACATCGCCCGCGCCGTCCTGGAGGCCACCGCCTGGCAGACCCGCGAGATCACCGACGCCATGACGAAGGACTCCGGCGTCGAGCTGACCGCGCTCAAGGTCGACGGCGGCATGACCTCCAACAACCTGCTGATGCAGACCCTCTCGGACTTCCTCGACGCGCCGGTCGTGCGCCCGATGGTCGCCGAGACCACCTGCCTCGGTGCCGCCTACGCCGCCGGCCTGGCCGTCGGCTTCTGGCCGGACACCGACGCCCTGCGCGCCAACTGGCGCCGCGCGGCGGAATGGACCCCTCGCATGGACGCCGACAGGCGTGACAGCGAGTACAAGAGCTGGCTCAAGGCCGTCGAGCGGACCATGGGCTGGATCGAGGACGAGGAGTAGATCGACATGACCACCCTGCAGAGCGTCCCTGCCCTTGGGACGCGACCGGCCGCCGGTTCCCTTCCGAGCCGCGCCGAGACCCGGGAGCAGCTTTCCAAGGCGACGTACGACCTCCTGGTCATCGGCGGCGGCATCCTGGGCATCTCCACCGCCTGGCACGCCGCGCAGTCGGGCCTGCGGGTGGCCCTGGTGGACGCCGGCGACTTCGCCGGCGCCACCTCCTCCGCCTCCTCCAAGCTTCTCCACGGCGGTCTGCGCTACCTGCAGACCGGCGCGGTGAAGCTGGTGGCGGAGAACCACTTCGAGCGGCGTGCGGTCTCCCGTCAGGTGGCACCGCACCTCGCCAACCCCCTCACCTTCTACCTGCCCGTCTACAAGGGCGGCCCGCACGGCGCGGCCAAGCTCGGCGCCGGTGTCTTCGCCTACTCCGCCCTGTCGGCGTTCGGTGACGGCGTCGGCCACCTGCTCGGCCCGGCGAAGGCCGCGCAGGACGTGCCGGAGCTGCGCACGGACAACCTGAAGGCCGTGGCCGTGTACGGCGACGACCAGATGAACGACGCGCGCATGGCGCTGATGACGGTCCGCGCGGCCGTCGAGGCCGGTGCCACGGTGCTCAACCACGCCGAGGTCACCGGGCTGCGCTTCACTCGCGGCCGGGTCACGGGCGCGGAGCTGAAGGACCGCACCAGTGGCGACGAGTTCGGCGTCTCGGCCCGGCTGGTGCTGAACGCGACCGGCCCGTGGGTCGACCACCTGCGGAAGATGGAGGACCCGAACGCGGCCCCCTCCATCCGTCTCTCCAAGGGCGCTCACCTGGTCCTGAAGCGGACCTCGCCGTGGAAGGCCGCGCTGGCCACCCCGATAGACAAGTACCGCATCACCTTCGCCCTCCCCTGGGAGGACATGCTGCTGCTCGGCACGACCGACGAGGAGTACGAGGGCGACCCCGGCAAGGTCGAGGTCACCGAGAAGGACACCGCCCAGATCCTGGACGAGGCCGCCTTCTCCATCCGCGACCAGCAGCTGTCGCGCGATCTGATCACCTACGCCTTCGCGGGGCTGCGGGTACTCCCGGGCGGTCCCGGCGACACCTCCAAGGCCAAGCGCGAGACGGTCGTCACCGAGGGCCGCGGCGGGATGCTGTCGGTGGCCGGCGGCAAGTGGACGACCTTCCGGCACATCGGCCGTACGGTGATGAAGAAGCTGGAGTCCCTGCCGGGACACCCGCTGGGCGAGGACTACGAGTCGGTCTCGACGCTGCCGAAGCGGCTGCCGCTGCCCGGTATCGCCAACCCGAACGCGGTCGCGCACCGGCTGCTCGTCGACGGCCCGGCCCCCGGCCCGCGGATGGCCGCCGACACCGCCAAGCACCTGGCGACGCACTACGGTTCGCTCTCCTTCGACATCGCCCGGATGGCGAACGAGAACCCCGAGCTCGGCGAGCGCATCCACCCGGACGCGCCGGAGATCTGGGCGCAGGTCGCCTACGCCCGTGACCACGAGTGGGCCGAGACGGCGGACGACGTGCTGCGCCGCCGTACGACGCTGACGATCCGCGGTCTGGCGACGGACGAGGTCCGCGGCAAGGTCGAGGACATGCTCCGCAAGTAGCGTCCCGGTAAGGGGCGGTCTCCATGGAGGCCGCCCCTTACGCGTGCCCGGGGCCGTGCCATACGGCGGCCATCCCGCCGCAACACTGGGCGGGAAGAGTTGCCGGTATGAAGTTTCAGGTGCTCTCCATCATCAGCCACGCCCCGCATCCCCTCACCGGCGAACTCCTCTCCGCCGCCGACCGGTTGGAGGAGGTCCTCGCGGTCGGCGAGGCCGCCGAGCGGCTCGGCTTCGACGCCTACGCGATCGGCGAACGGCATGCGGGGGCGTTCCTCTCCTCCGCCCCCACGGTGCTGCTCGGCGCGCTGGCCGCCCGTACCTCCCGCATCCGGCTGCTGACCGGGGTCACCGTCGTCGCGATCCTCGACCCGGTCAGGGTCGCCGAGGACTACGCCACGCTCGACCAGATCTCCCGCGGCCGGATCGAGTTGGTCATCGGCAAAGGGGCTGAGGCCGGCCACTTCGACCTCTTCGGCCTGGACGAGGAGCGGCAGTGGGACCTGCAGCGGGAGAAGTACGAGCTGCTGCGCCGGCTGTGGAGCGAGGAAGGCGTGGCCTGGGAGGGCGAGTTCCGGTCCCCGCTCAAGGACGTGACCACCGTCCCTCGGCCGTACACGGGACCTCCTCGTGTCTGGCACGGTTCGGCCACCAGTCTCAACTCGCCCGAGCTCGCGGCCAGGCACGGCGATCCGCTGTTCACGGCCAACGCCATCCAGCCGCGTGAGGCGTACGCGAAGCTGATCGCCCATTACCGCGAGAAGTTCGAGGAGTACGGTCACGACCCGGCCCACGCGCGCGTGGCGGCGGGTTCGGGCGGCCTGCTGATCGCCGACACGGCCGAGCAGGCGGTCGCGCGGTACAAGGAGCTGTACGAGGCGCGGGTGCGGCAGAACTTCAAGCCGCATCTGGAGGGGAAGGCCGGCTACAACACCCCGTTCCGGACGATCGAGGACGCGATCGCGGACGGTCCGCAGCTGATCGGATCGCCGCAGCAGATCATCGACAAGATCCTCGGCTGGCACCGGGTCTACGGTCATGACCTGCAGTCGGTCACGGTCGACGGCTTCGGCCTGTCGACCGCGGAGCAGATCGAGACGCTGGGGCGCTTCGCCGAGGAGATCGCGCCGGTCGTACGTCGGGAGGCGCCGAGCACCCTGTGGGAGGCCTGAGCCGGGCCGTGTGCCGGGCCGGGTTCGTGGGTAGTCGATCAAGGCCGCTTCGGCTCCCGGTGGTGCACGAGGGCTGCGGACGGACCGTGGGAAAGCCGTAAGGTTGGTCCGTACGACAGGAACTTCGAAAAGGAGGCACTGGGTGATCGAGCTCGAGGGGGTTCCCGAGCTGATCGACCCGGTCATGGTGGCCGCGTTCGAGGGCTGGAACGACGCCGGCGACGCCGCCTCCACCGCGGTCGCCCATCTGGACCGGGAATGGAAGGGCGAGGTGTTCGCGGCGCTCGACGCCGAGGACTACTACGACTTCCAGGTCAACCGGCCCACGGTGTGGCTGGACGGCGGCGTCCGGAAGATCACCTGGCCGACGACGAGGCTCTCCGTGGTCCGGGTCGGCGGCGACAAGCCGCGCGACCTGGTCCTGGTGCGCGGGATCGAGCCGTCGATGCGCTGGCGCTCGTTCTGCAACGAGATCCTGGGCTTCGCCCATGAGCTGGGCGTGGAGATGGTGGTGATCCTGGGCGCGCTGCTCGGTGACACCCCGCACACGCGGCCCGTGCCGGTCAGCGGGGTCACCTCCGACCCGGATCTGGCGCGCACCATGGATCTGGAGGAGACCCGCTACGAAGGCCCCACGGGCATCGTCGGCATCCTCCAGGAGGCATGCACGCACGCGGGCGTGCCCGCGGTGAGCCTCTGGGCAGCGGTGCCGCACTATGTGTCGCAGCCGCCCAACCCCAAGGCGACGCTGGCGCTCCTGAACCGCCTCGAGGATCTGATCGACATGCGGATCCCGCTGGGCGAGCTGCCCGAGGACGCGCGGGCCTGGCAGCTGGGCGTGGACCAACTGGCCTCCGAGGACAGCGAAGTGGCGGAGTACGTCCAGACGCTGGAGGAGGCACGGGACACCGCGGAGCTGCCGGAGGCCTCGGGCGAGGCGATCGCCCGGGAGTTCGAGCGGTATCTGCGACGCCGTGACGGCGGTCCCGGACCGGGCCCGGGTCTCGCGACGGACGGCGGCGACACCTCGTATCTGAGGGACCCCGGCAGCGGCCGGACACGGCCGCCGAACCCGGAGCGGCCGGGTCCGGAATCGGCGCCGGAGAGCCCCGCGCCGGAGACGCCCTCCGAGGGCTCCGAAGGTTCCCAGGGCGAGAGCCCCGAAGGGTCCGACGC
>NZ_JBHWBS010000135.1:0-2552 GCF_042735655.1 Streptomyces sp. NPDC059567
AGGCCGGATCGGGGAGCGGCGTCTGGTGCCGTGGATCGCAAGGCGGAGGAGGGAGTCAACGCGGAGCGTTGGCGACCGACGACAACGCGGCGAGGCGCGGTGCCAGACGCCGCGAGCCCGGCATGATCGACAAGACACCCCCTAGTCCTGGGGCCGGCCCGAGGCGACCGCGTAGAAGGCGACGGCCGCGGCCGCGCCCACGTTGAGCGAGTCCACGCCGTGCGCCATCGGGATGCGGACCCATTCGTCCGCCGCCCGCAGCGCCTGCGTGGAGAGGCCGTCGCCCTCCGCTCCGAGCATCAGGGCGGCTCGCTCCAGCTTGTGCGGGGCCGCCACGTCGATCGGGGACGCCTTCTCGTCGGGGGTGAGGGCGAGGAGCTTGAAGCCCGCTTCCCGTACCGCCTCCAGGCCACGCGGCCAGGTGTCCAGACGGGCGTACGGGACGGAGAAGACCGCGCCCATGGAGACCTTCACGGACCGGCGGTAGAGCGGGTCCGCGCAGTCCGGGGAGAGCAGGACCGCGTCCATGCCGAGGGCGGCGGCGCTGCGGAAGATGGCGCCGATGTTCGTGTGGTCGTTGACCGACTCCATGACGGCGACCCTGCGGGTGGTGCGGAGCAGGTCCTCGGCGCTCGGCAGCGGCTTGCGCTGCATGGAGGCGAGGGCGCCACGGTGCACGTGGTAGCCGGTGACGCGTTCGGCGAGCTCCGGCTGCACCGCGTACACGGGCGCCGGAACCTCGTCGATGACGTCGCGCATGACGTCGACCCACTTGGCGGACAGCAGCATCGACCGCATCTCGTACCCGGCCTGCCGGGCCCGGCGGATGACCTTCTCGCCCTCGGCGATGAACAGGCCCTCCGCGGGCTCGCGTCGGCGCCGCAGCTCGACGTCGGTCAGCCCGATGTAGTCGCGCAGGCGCGGGTCGTCGGGATCGTCGATGGTGATGAGTTCGGCCACGAGGTGATACTGCCTTGTCCGGGGTGCGGTGCCAATGTGCGCGACAGGGGGTTCGGTCACCCCTGGTTACTTCACGAGCTTGTCGGGGCCCTCGCCGACGACCTCTCCGATGACGATGACGGCCGGCGGGCGGACCTCCTGCGCCGTGACCGTCTCCGCGACCGTGGCCAGCGTGGCGTCCACGCGGCGCTGGGCGGCCGTGGTGCCTTCCTGGACGAGGGCGAGCGGGGTCTCGGGGGCCTTGCCGTGGGCGATCAGCGCCTCGGCGATCTTCCCGATCTTGTCGACGCCCATCAGGATGACGAGCGTGCCGGTGAGCTTGGCGAGCGACGCCCAGTCGACCAGCGAACGCGGGTCGTCGGGGGCGACATGGCCGCTGACCACCGTGAACTCGTGCGCCACACCGCGGTGGGTGACCGGGATGCCGGCCGCACCGGGCACCGAGATCGAGCTGGAGATGCCCGGGACGACCGTGCAGGCGATGCCCTCCGCCGCCAGCGCCTGGGCCTCCTCCATGCCACGGCCGAAGACGAACGGGTCGCCGCCCTTGAGTCGTACGACGGACCGGCCGGCCTTGGCGTGCTCGATCAGCGCGTTGTTGATGGCCTCCTGGGCCATGAACCGGCCGTACGGGATCTTCGCCGCGTCGATCACCTCGACGTGCGGGGGCAGCTCGTCGAGCAGGTCGCGCGGGCCCAGGCGGTCGGCGATCACCACGTCGGCCTCGGCGAGCAGCCGACGGCCGCGGACCGTGATCAGGTCCGGGTCGCCGGGGCCGCCGCCGACCAGCGCCACGAAGGGGGTGCGGGAGCGGTGCTGCGGGGCCGCGATCGAGCCGTCCCGCAGGCCCTCGACGATCGCGTCGCGCACGGCGGCGGAGCGGCGCGGGTCATGGCCGGTGAGCACGGCGACGGTCACGCCCTCGCTGCGGCCGGTCGCCGGGGTCCAGGCGGTGGCCGCGTCGGCGTCGTCGGAGCGCACGCACCAGGTCTTGGTGCGCTCGGCCTCGGCGGAGGCGGCGGCGTTGGCGACGGGGTCGCTGGTGGCGACGAGCGCGTACCAGGCGTCGGCGATGTCCCCGTCCTCGTAACGACGCCTGACCCAGGTGATCTCCCCTGCCTCGGCCATCGCCTCGACGGAGGGGGTGGCGGACGGGGAGACGAGGGTGATGTCGGCGCCGGCGGCGATCAGGGCGGGGAGCCGGCGCTGGGCGACCTGGCCGCCGCCGAAGACGACGACGCGGCGGCCGGAGAGGCGGAGTCCGACGGGGTAGGCGGGGTGCGCGGCGGCGGCGTGCTCGGCCATGGGTGTGCGGCTCCTCGGAGGGGCGAAGCGTGTGCGGGGCCGCTGCGGCGGTGAAGCGGCTGGTGGGGCGCGGTTCGTTGACCGGTGCCAACGATATCGGTGACCGGGGGTGGGCGGCCTGTGACGGATGTCCCTCAGGGCGGGGCCCTCGGTCCCGGCGGCCCTTGGACACGCGCCGCACCCCGTGGACCGGTGGGCCCCCCCCCCGCGCGGGCGCGGCCGGGGGGGCGGCGCCGCGCCGGGGGGCGGGGGCGCGGGGATAGGCGACAGACCGCCCCGCGCGCGTC